>NZ_JBVTQY010000032.1:0-55450 GCF_055755215.1 Planctobacterium sp. R6 | reverse complement strand
GGGGAATAACTTATTCTTTTGTTCATTGGCTAATTCTCTCAAGATAATTAGCCTCCGACAAACCCGGATTGATTCAATGATTTACTGGAGTAATCAGTTACAACAACCTGAGTTCAATAAATGTATTGGTCAATTGTCAAAATTACCCTACTCACATGACAATTTGTTTGACACATTGCTTGGCATAAGTTCGGTTGAAACTCCGACTTATATACCTGATTTGGATATTCTTAAACCCTGCACAATAAAATCATAAGAGAATCAAAATATGCAATTTGACAATATTAATAAACCGGTAGGCATTACCAGGTTAAAGTTAGCACTAAACAACTCTGTTAGCGCTATCAAATGGCTATTAAAGAATGAATCGGCATTTAAACAGGAAATAGTTCTTTTATTTTTTTCAATCACAATAGCAACAATGTGGTCAATTACTTTGTATGAAAGGTTAGCCCTTGTGATCTCGGTTCTTGGGGTGATCTTTGCTGAAATAGTGAATACTGCTATAGAAGCATGTATTGATAGAATAAGTCTGGATATTAATTCCTTATCGGGTTTAGCAAAAGATCTTGGATCAGCGGCAGTGTTTATCGCAATTACGATCTGCATCCTTGTTTGGGCTAGCATTCTGATAAGTAACCTGTACTGAAAATAATACAGCCAATCACTTGATAAACTTAATCACCGTCAAAAAAATCTAAACAACAAATTATTTTCACAAATTAAGCCTTCACTAGAGATATAAAAAGGAAAATGGATAAGATAATATTAAACGTAATCAATACGTTACCAGCTCCATAACCGTGTAATATCAACAGGATAACCATTGCAAACAATTACAAAATCATCCTTTGACACTCAGCATACCGCCCTGATGGCAGGCATTGCACTGGGCTTTTTGTGCAGTGTCTTTTTGCTCGCCGGCGATCAGTACGGTCAGGTTAATATTTTAATTTTATTAGGTCTTTTTGTCGGGGTACCGGTATTGGGCGCACTGCTGTCTGTTTTGCCTCTTACCTTAAAAGAACCACTGGTAATAGAACAGTTAAAAACCCGGTTCGTGTTTCTGCTTGGGAAGTCACCGGTTGGCTTCGATGATAGAGTCAGAAAACTGGTGGTCTTATACCATGGACAGTATGCCGGCGTCGGGCTGGCTGTTGGGAGTATTCTGGCCCTGCTGCTATTGCTGGTTTTTACCGATATGCACTTTGTCTGGCGCAGCACATTGCTGACACCGGAAGTTCTGCTCCCTTTATTAGAATTCATTGCGTTGCCCTGGTATTTTTGGGAGTCGGCACAACCCACAATGGCTTTACTGGCTTCTTCACAAGATTCAAGGTTACTCGTTCATACTGGTGAAGCTATGCCATTTTCTGACTGGTGGCCGTTTATCATGGCCTGCCAGCTTTGTTACGCACTTTTACTCCGGATACTCATGATGGGGTATTTGCGTTTGCGCATTAAAAATGCCGTGGCAAAACCCAACCTCAGGGCTAATGTCGGTCCAACCGAGCAGATACAGGCATCTTCGTCAAAGTGGACGAAAACACTGCCTCCTGAGTTTACTGTCGTTAACTGGGCGGGGTTCTCTGCATCTGTGCTCGAGCAATTGTCGCCCCGGCTGCAACAACAACCGGTTATTAACGCCGGACCGCTGGCAGACGAAACCACTTCACTCTCTAAAGACAACATCAATCTTCTTGTTTTAGTGAAAGCCTGGGAACCGCCCCTTGAGGAGTTAAAAGATTATCTGGACGGTAACGCGGGCTTAATTTGCCCGGTGGAGCTACAAAGTGATGTTATCGCGCCACCAAAGCCGCAACACCTTGATGAGTGGCAGCGATTTGTCGCAACAACGCCTCAGTGGACACTTTATGTCGGAGATTTACACTCATGAGTAACCTATCAATACCGACATTCACCGTCGTTGGGCATCCCAATAAAGGTAAATCCAGTATCGTTGCCACCCTGGCCCAAACCGATCAGGTTGCCATCAGTCAGCGCAGCGGTACCACCGAACACGCGGATCGCTATGAAATCAATATGCCCAGCGGCAAACTGGTATTGGTGGATACGCCAGGGTTTCAAAGACCATTTAAAGCCCTGAAATGGCTGGAAAGTCACGTCAAAGATGCCAGCGACAGGGCCAATACCGTTGCCATGTTCGTCGCATCACCTGAATGCCAGGCGGCATTTCCCGATGAGGTGAGATTACTCACGCCAGTAGTTGCAGGCTCCGCCATCATCTACGTGGTGGACGGCTCAAGACCCTATGGTCCGGAATACGAATTCGAAATGGAAATATTAAGGTGGAGCGGTCAGCCCAGAATGGCGCTGATCAATCCCATCGAAAATGAAATGTACATAGAGCAATGGCAAAACGCACTGGGCCAATACTTTAACTCAGTAAAAGTATTCAACCCTATGACAGCGGAATTTGACAAGCAAAATGCGCTATTCAGAACCTTTGCCCACCTGAATGAAAATTGGCAGGAGCAACTGAATAACATCAGCAACGACCTGCAAACCAGACGACAAAATCAATTACTGCATAGCGCCAGTATTCTGGAGCAATTGTTGCGGGACGTGTGCAGTTACAGCGTGGCACAAAAAGTCTTGTCTAAATCGCAAGCCAACACCCTGGCACTACCACTAAAACTGCAATTTGAGCAATGGATAAAACAGCGTGAGCAGGACGCCTTTAATCAGGTGTTATCGGTATACCAACACCAAAACACCGCACTGTCCGGCGATGAACTAACCTTTCCACCCAATCTGTTTGAGGTGGAACAATGGTATCTTTGGGGTCTGAACAAACAACAATTAATAGCCGCCACAGCACTAACCGGCGCCATGGGTGGCGCCACTTTGGACATAGTCACAGGTGGAAGTTCTTTGATGTTAGGTGCGCTGGGCGGTGGTGCAGTCGGTGCCTTTGGCGCAGCGATATTCCCCAATAAAATCGCCAGTATGAAAATAAAAGGCTTAAAAACCGGCGGATGGAATGCATCCTATGGCCCCATGAAAAACGCCAACTTCCCCTACGTGATCCTTGGCCGCTTTTTATATTTCCACAAACAGGTTTGCAATCTCAACCACGCCAATCGCAGTGCCCTTTCCCTGTCCTCTCAGGATTTTCAGAAGATGGTGAGCAACATGGAAAGCGACCTGAAAAAATCCCTCAACGTGGCTTGCGACAAACTGGTAAAGCAGCGACCACCAAAAGATTTAAGAGCGATTCTGACCCAGGTGATGAAGGCGTTTTAGACGGAAAAACTGGTTTGCGAACTGTCCCGGTGAAAAACGTGCAACGAATTTGTGTTAACTCAACTCAACGGTAGCTTTTTGAGCGTTCTTTTTACCATCTTTCATATCAGTGACCTTGTAGACTGCTCCATTTTTATCGTATGTCGTCCACTCACCAACCTGGAAACCATTATCGAAACTACCTGAACGCATCCTTGTCCCATCTTTCCTATACCACTCCCAGTAGCCGACCGGAGTGTTACCTAACACCTGCCCCTTCGCCCAAAGCGATCCGTCTTTGTGACATTGTATAAATTCTTGTGGTGTTTGTTTACTCATCACTGATTTCGCCAAAAATTAGACTTTCACCTTACCGTCAATTAATACACTCATTGAGCCCGATAGTTATAGAGCCAAGCTATACCAGGCTAATATCAGTCAGTGTATAACCTTAACATAACACCCCTTTTAAATTGGTTAAATAACGCATCACGGTTCTGTTCGAAGTACGTTCATTGACGGTCTTCAAGATTCTGCGAATGAGGCTTATATTGACTCGCGTCAGGGCTAATTGAGGGTTGAAGGTGAACGCCCTTTCGAAAAAGCGCCATCAAATTACTGAGCACGCAATCTGACTCCATCAGCTGATTTTTACTCCTGCATGTTCGGCATTCATAGCAACCTGGTGGCTCAAATAAAACCAGGGCTAATTAGCCCTGGTTGTTGAATTTAAACTTCAGTGAATCTTTATACAACCGATGCCGGTAGTTCACTCACCAGCCAACCGATAACCGTTAAGGCTCCGGCGTACATCAAAATACCGGCGTAGTTGGCCATCAGAGTTAACGCAATCAGCGGGAGTACCAGACTCCAGGCTAACCATTTTCTGGCCTGGACTGGCACCTGAATATCTACCCTGCGTTTAACATCTGATTTTTCAAATAGCTGTCTTCGTCTGGGGTCTGAGTGAGCCAACAACATCACAATCAGAATGGCAAAGATAATAAAAGGCAATGTTTGTATCAGGTGATTCATGACAAGGCCTCCTGTTGGTCCGCCAGCGTCTCTTCCTGAGCCGTATGTTTTTCGTTGCTGGCTTTCGCCCGATATAACCCAAACACGCACCAGGCACCACAAAACAGCATCGTCAGATCAATAAACAACATCGCTATCATGTCGTTTTGTGCCGCTTGCAGCCAGCCCACATCCGAGGTGACATAGCGAAACAGTGGCAACAACAAACAGAACAAACCATTGGCTGCCAGCAGCAAGTTTTTCAGGGCATTCACATTTTTAATCAGCAGTGATACGAGCGTTATAACACCGGCGGCAATAACAAAAGATACCGGCGTCCAGAAACTTTGATTGAGGGCCAAACCGCCACTGATAAAAAAGCCAATAGCGCTGCTAAGGGAGCACAAAGGCAGCCCATAAAAGCCCCAGACACAAAAACGACTAAACCAACGCCAGTCTGTTTCGGATTTTTCATTGCGGTAGGCGTATAACTGCAGGCCGGTCACGGTCACATAACAGGAGGCCACGCCTAAACTGATCCAGATGATTTTTGAAATCAGCCCCGCAAAGGTGCCAAAATGAATGGGATAAATCAGAGACATTATGGCACTGCCCGCAGAGGGTACTGTACCTACCTGAGGTTTGTATTCTTCAAACTCGCCATTGGTGCCGTTGTACACCAACTGTTCAAAACCGACGCCCCCTTCATTGGGCATAAAAAAGGTAAGCAGGCTGGCCGATTCGGTGCCCCAGTGAGACGCCACCACAAAAATAGGCGCAATGGACTCCCGCTGTGCGGAATCCGCCACCATAGTATTAATATTGGCAGACGCTAACGGTGCTTCGCTTTTTTCCTGCTGTTCGCCGACCAGGGTATGCATCATAGCTTCCTGATCACCGCCAAAGGCCACTACCGCCATGGCCGGTAAACCAAAGGCTGTCGCGAAACTGAAGAAGCTACCGGTAAAGGCCAGTAATATCGCAAACGGTATGCTCCAGGTTCCGGCCACAGTATGGGAATCTCGTTTCAGCGCTTTGCCGTCTCGTTGTTTGCGAATAGAGAACATGTCAGTAAACAAGTGACGGTGCATCATAAAACCAGATACCGCCGCAATCAGCATGGCCAGTCCGAGAATACCGGTAAGCAGTAATCCCCAGGGTGGCGGAATATGTAATTCTGTGTGAATTGCCACTAAGAACCGGCTGAGGGCGTTGCTGTCATCCTGTGCGTAGAGTTCGGAACTGAATCCCTCTTGCTGCAACACCACCTCACCTTGCGGATCGACAATGTATTGAATGCCATATTCGTCCATGTCACCGGATGGATTCTGGCGATGGGTATGAAAGAAATACACCAGTTGCTGGCGATGATTTTCATAGATGGAAATCTCTTCATGGTATTCAGCCGGTGTCTGTTCGGTTAACCTTTTTATGGTGCCATCCAGATCACTGCTCAACATCAGATTGATGTGGTGATTGCTGTTAGACCATTCGCCGATTTCGTCTGAAACCACCGCCACAGTGCCGGTAAAGATTACCGCGTATAACAACATCCCCAGCACAATGCCCGACCAGGAATGTAGACTTAAAAGCGCTTTGGCTTTGGAACGAATCTCTGTGTTTTTATCAGTCATTTATGCACCCCAAAATTGCAACGCTAAAACAACGCTGTTCACTAGGAACAGCGCCAGCATAATCCATCCGGCTTTCGCTAACTTGTCGGTCAGATAAGTGTAGAAAAACAACGCCGACCAGATAAGTGGAAACATTACTAATGGCATCACGATGTTATTAACTTTGCCGGCACCCGGTGGGAACCAGGCAGCCATAGCCAACATGACAACCAATGCCACTACCAGCGTCACGGGTCCTGTGAGCCAGAAACGTTTACTGGCAAGGAAGGAATTAGATATAGAACTCAAAGCGTTTTCCTGGTCATTGCAATTGCTCTGGCTGTTGCGTGTTATCCACGACAAACTGAAAGCGATTACATTTGATTGATTAACTTTGCCCTAAGTTTACTAGATTGACGAAAAACTGAAAGTATTAATGAGAAGCATTATTAATTTTAATACGAGGATGTATTAAAACAGTGGTTGGCCTGGGCGTCGTTTGAAATATTCGGCGGGTCTCGCTCCGGAATGAGGTGGAACTTGGCAACTCAAACCGGAGCGAGACATACAGTGCTTAAGGAGACCCGTAAAAACCCTAAACACTGCCTACCGAACGCTTTACAATGTTGGCGATTAATAATCCCAACGCAATGTCAGACTGTAATTGGTCGGGGAACCATAAAAACCCTGATCGGTACGCACAGAGTTGATGTACTGCTCGTCCGTTATGTTTTCAAGGTTTAAAGCCAGTGCGATTTGTTCATTAAACTGATAACGCACGTAGCCACCCAATAGTCCGTAACTGTCCTGTGTTATACGGCCATACGCGGTATCGTTATATATTTCACTTTGCCATCTGACAGAAATACCAGCGTGCAGCTTTTCTTCCCATTGAGGCGAATAATCGGCCAATAGCTTGATGGTTCTGCGCGGAATAAAGGTTCTGGCTTCGTCGCCATTTTCATCATCCATAGTCAGCACGGTAAAACCACCCTGCAACGTCCATTCTTTATTCATCTTTCCGGAGAACTCTAACTCAAAACCATTAGAGTCAACGGTTACACCGCGATACAGGGCGTAGTTAAAGTCATCAGAATAATCGTCATCATCAATACCGTCGCCATCGCCATATTCAATGAATTCATACAAGTTTTCTTGTTCTGTTCTGAATACCGCTAAACTCACCAGGAAGTTATTATCGAAACGCTTCTTAAGGCCCATTTCATAACTGCGCCCTTCTGCCGAACCCAGTGGCTGTAAATCTTCGTTCAGGTAGTACTGAGGTTGATAAATATCACTGTAACTACCGTACAGGTTAAGATCTTCCATCACTTCCCAGGTAAAACCCAGGTATGGGCTGCTGCCGTCTTCTGTGGTAGACGTAGACGCGCCCCATGACTCACCTTCGTTTTCGTAATCAACGAAGCTGGCCCCAACGACTAATTCAAAGGCTTCGGTAACAGCCAGTTGCATAGCACCGTAAAAACGATTGAGGGAAATATCGGTAAATCCGGCTTCATAAGCTGGAGCCCATGCAGGTCTGGCAACTTCAGTGCCATTCCAGCCAGGTAAACCAGGCATCACATCAAAGCCGCTTAACGCGCCAAAGTCCATATCACTGGTTTCTGCGTCAGCTAAACTGACTCCCAGATTAAAAGTGTGCTCCAGTCCCCAGGCCATAAAGCTACCCTGCAGATTGTTATCCCAAATCAGGGTGTCTTCATCAGAGGTAAATTTACCCGGATAACCCAGCATACCTAAGCCTGTGTCAGCATCCAGTCCGGTGTTGTAATAGGTGTAAAATAGTTCAGACTGATCTTCGTATTTAATGTGATTGACTTTACTGGTGTACTGTAAATCGTCGGTGATATACCAGCTCAGTTCGGCAAATGCGGTTTTATTCAGGGTATCCCAATAGGTCCAGTCCATTGCCGTTGTGGTGGCAACAGAAAAATCCGTTTGAGTACCGTCAGCATAAATTAATGGAATGGCGCCCCAGGTTACACCATCGCTGTTGTTGTCCTGATGAGAATAGCCAAAGGTAATTGTTACATCGTCACTTAACTGTCCATCAACAACACCGTAAAAAACAGAGCGGTTGTTTGCATAGTGATCCAGCCAACTTTCTTTGTCTTGGTGTACGACTACAGCACGTGCTGCCCAGCTACCAGATTCAGTCAGTGGCGTTGAAACATCGACAACAGCGCGCACATTTGACCAGCGACCAACAGTCAAATCAATACTGGCCTGAGTATCATTTCCAGGGCGCTTTCTGACATAGTTAACAGTACCGGATGGATTGCCTAAACCGGTAATAAGGCCATTTGAACCACGGATAAATTCCACTTTTTCATACATGGCGGTATCCAGATCGCCAACAAAAATATCGCCAAACGGGATACCAGCACCATCAACATGCATACTGGTGATGTCAAAACCTCTGGCATTGAAATAGGTACGATCAGTTTCGGTGGAATCAACATTGATACCGGTTACATTTTTGAACAGGCTATTGATGTCCGTCAGGTTATAGTCAGCGATGGTCTCGCCTTCCAGGATTGACAACGATTGCGGGGTATCGAAGCTATCCAGACCTAAACCTGTTGCACCTGAGCTAATACGTTGAATTCGGCTTTCTACAATGCGGATGCGTTCAATGCTTTTTTCTGCGTCTGCAGCAGTTTGCGCTTGAGTCGAATCGGTTGTTTGTGCTTGAAGGCTGAATGCCAACATAATTGGCGACAGTGCGAAAAAGTGCTTTTTAGTCATTCGGTTCTCTATAAATTGCGTGTGTTTATGTAAACGCCTACATTATAAATAGAGAAACAAACATTTCAATTGATAATTATTCGTATTTGCGTATTTATTTGCGTTATTTTTGTTTTTACTGTTATTTATCCAATAATTTACAGTCTAAAAAATGCATAGGTGAAAAATACACCCAGGATTAGGACAATCCCCTTTGTGGTCCATATAAAGCGAATTGTATTGAATTGAGAGACAAGTGTAGAAACTAAAAAACCACCTGCCGAAACAGGTGGTTTGATAAATTACATTGAGTGAAGGTTAATCCAGATATTCAATGCGCAGATTGTCCAGTACCACGGTACCGCCACTTTCTGTGCGCAGCTGAATAAAGGAGTTTGCGGTTGCCACCGGTCCTTCTACGGTTAAGGTTCCCAAACTTAATTCGGTAATTAGCGTCTGGTAGAATTTAGAACCGCCGCCCAGATGAGACTTACTGCTGCTACTGGTGTTGTTGTCCACATAGATCTGGAAGTTGTTGTCGGCATCCGGATCTGAAGTACTAACGACATCCACCACTATTCGATACGGCTGACTTAAATCAAAGACACCACTTACTGACGTGTCATCAGCAGACGTGTCTGTACCCGGATTGCTTTCGCCCAGGGTAAAGCGCGCACTGGTGAGCGATATCTCGCCATTTTCCAGTACTATGCCGCTGCCGCCGCCGGTAACGTTGTACAGTGGTGCACTGCTGTCTTCCGGTAATGCTTTATAGTCGGCGCTGAAAAAGCTGTCTTTATCTGCCGCACTAAAGTCTTCAGCAAACGGCAGGCTAACGTCAGTCGCTTCACCGTTGCCTTCACCTTCACCCCCGCCCTGCTCTATTGCCGGAATTTCCAGGCCAGACTGGTCGATTTTACCAACACCGGCATTGTTAATTACCTTGTTCTTCACCACATCAGCTGGGTCCAACTGGTAATCGTAAGGCACTTCATAACTACTGGTTGGTTCGGCATCAGGTCCGGCACTCACGTCTCCGTCAGCCGGAGTTGACCAGACAACACCATCACCAAACAGGTTGCCAGAAGTATTCCAGTAACCAATTTGCTCAGAATAAAAGGATACGATGGGGTTTTTGGTATTTTCAAATACGTTATTTTGTATCTGTAATTCCGCTCCCATGCGCGAGTTCATACCGGATGAAGAGATGTTGTTATAGTAGTTGTTGTACAAATGACCATAACCAAATCTGAACAGTGGTAAACGCGACTCGATATTCTCGAAGCGATTGTGATGGAAGGAAATAAAACGCTCAGTGTTACTGGTATCGTTATCCGTATGACCGTGCAAGGAACCTTTCCAGTGATCGTGCAGGTAGTTGTAAGAAATGGTGATATAGCGCGCACCTGATTTGCTGTCGATCAGACCATCGTAATAGTCCTTGTCAACATCCAGGGTGCTGTATAACTCGTTGTGATCAATCCAGATACGACTGGTGGTGGAGCCATCGTCATCGCCTTCAATGGAAATGGCATCTTTGCCGCCTGTCAACACATGATGAATTTTCAGGTTCTGAATAATGATGTTGTTGGCACGACGGATGGAAATGCCAATACCATCAAACTCACCTCTGTCAGCCACACCGATAATTGAAACGTTGTCCATATCTTTGATTTCGATAGAACGTCCCGAGCCGCCGCTGTTGGCGTCAGTAATCGTGCCATCTACATAGATCGTCACCGGTACATTGGCGGCACTGGCAGTATCCAGCGCATTGATTAAAGACAGGCCGTTATCTACGGTAACCACAGTGCCACCGGCACCACCTGTTACCTCGAAGTTATAACCTGCGAAGCCCAGGTCTGTCAGGTCTTCTTCAATCGTTGGGGCTTCCACCGCAGAAGGTGTCCAGCCTGCGCCGCTGTCGTAACCGGCAAATACCGCAGCCCGGGTGCTAAAGGCAACCGCTTCGTCCTGAGTCAGCATGTAGCCACCAGCTCGGGCAGAGAGATCCAGTGGGTTACCCTCTAAATCCATACTGCCATACTCACGCCAGCCGGCATTAGCAGTGGCAGGGTCCGGATTCGGTGCTGGTTGACCATTAATACCATTGTAGGCCCAGCCCACGCCCGCAATGTGTGGCCCGAACTTATTGTTGATCAGGGTCACGTTATCAAAGTAGTTGCTGTTACCGCCACTGCGCGCGATGTAAGTAGAATCATCTAACACCAGGTTACCTAATGGACCAGGGCCAGAGGTAAATTCACTGTTCAGGAACACAAACCCCGGATCATCGGCATTTTGAACACGAGCCTGCAATACATAGCCACCAGGGCTATCTTCATCGGCACCGTATTTAGAATCACCAATGCTACGGATCTCACTTTCTTCAAATAAGGCGGCTGTGACATAACCCCAGATAAAGTCCACATTACCTGCCACCAATGAGTTGTAGAACCAGGCGTAACCTTTTAACAGTAGCGTATCTTGCTCACTGTAGAAGTTCATGTTGTTGGCTGTCAGACGACCAGTACTATTGAAATATATGGTTTCCGCCTGATTAGAGTTGACGTTATCCCGAATATGACTGTTTTTCAGGGTAAAGTTGTTGAGCAACAGATTGTCGGCACCTTCCACTAAGAAGACGCTACGGCCTCCTCCAGGCGTGCCAGTGCTTAGAGGCTCGCTGCCACCTGTGCCGCCATTAAAGGACTCATAGTTGTCGTAATACACCAGGCTGGCTGCGCGATCTTCCCCCTGAATGGTGAGATTGTTTTTGTTGCGCAGGTACAGAAGTTCGTTGTATTGACCGGATTTAATGGTAATGGTGGCAGCGTCATCTCTGCCCACATGTTGCATAACGTAGTTCAGTGCACCCTGTACGGTTCTGAAGTCTGCGTTACCGTCATCATCCACGGTAATATCAGTACCGGCAGGGGCGATTTCTTTGGTGCTGAATTGCCAACCCGCATTGGCGCCCAGACCGGTAAAATCGGCACCGTTTAAGGTGGTGCCGGTAACCACACCTTCACCGATAGCCACATAATAATCACTGTTGTAATCCAGTGCAGCTGTGTGCAGTTTAACGGTTAAGGTGTTGCCGCTTATCGTCAGCGGACGATAGTTAACGCGGCGCACGCGATCCTGGCCCTGATAACCGATGTTATCAATTTCGCCGCCAAGAGAAATCACATCAACAATACTGTTGTCACTGGCAGCATACACTCTGACCTCGCCTACCTCACCCAGAGTGGGTGGGCTGTCGAAGGTGATGCTCAGGCTGGTATCAATATACGCGTTTTGCGTGTTGATCACCGGGGATACGCGGCTGCTGATATCACCATATTCAGAAACCGGCATAACAAAGCCTTCTTCGACGCTGACGTCAATAGTTTTACGCAAACTATCGTCAGAACCACTGACAAAGGTCACTGTAGCCGTACCAGCGCCAACCGGCGTCAAAATAACATTGCTGGCGTCAACGGTAACACTGACTACGGCACTGTCAGATGAGGTTGCGCTAAAGCTGTCTTCGGTGACACCGTCATTTTGCACCGCAGTTACATAAACATACAGAGGGTCACTGGTGGTGGTGGTTTGCCATTCTGGTGATTTGTAGTCCAGCGTCAGCTGAACCGGCTTAACGGTGGGGTCGCCAACTTTGATATCGTCGATTTCAAAGGAGCGGTTGTTGGTAAACATACCAATCAAGCCTTTCGCCGTGTAACTGCTGTCAGCCACAGAGCCCATTTCTTCGCCGTCTAAATACACGGTTAACAGATCACCTTGCAGGTCAAAACGAACGCGATACCACACACCGTCAGTGCCATCCTGTGTACCCAGGATAAGCGGCGTAGATGCCTGCACCGGTCTGCTGATGGAGCCATCAGTGCTGATGGCCACTTCAGCGCGGGTACTGCTAGTAGAATTCTGCAGATTTAAACCGCCACCGTACCAGTTACCTTCGCTGTCGTAGCGTCCTAACAGATACAGTTGTTTGTTCGCCGTGGTGCTATTTTGTCTGGGACGAATGCGCGCTTCGATAAAATAATCAGCGGTATCCGGTATGGATGCCATCGCAGCGTCCGTCAGGCGGATAATTTCACCACCGGCACTGCCTGCGGTATAGCGCAACACGGTATTGCTGTCGTCTTCGACTGTATCCCATTGGCCCACTGCACCATCAGTGTTATCAGCAGTGGCTAACAGTTCCCAGTTAGACAAATCACCCTGAGCAAAATCATCACAGAAATACAGCGATGGTTCATCTTCACAGGAAAAGATCGACGGACCAGTTTCCAGCGGTTCATACTCAATGGCCAGGTTATCAATCACGACCGTGCCGCCACTTTCCGTGCGCAGTTGCAGGAAAGATGAAGCCGTAGCTTCCAGGCCTTCAATCACGATTCTTTCGCCCACTGGCATCTCATTGATCAGGATCTGATAGAACTTAGACGCAGAGCCGTGAATGGATTTACCACTGCTGCTGGTATTGTTGTCCACATACAGTTGGAAATGATTGTCGCCATCCGGGTCGTCAGCGCTGATCAAGTCAAAGCTCACCTTGTACGGACGACTCAGGTCATAGATACCGGTTGTGCTGGTATCGTCTGCAGACGTTTCGGTGTCTGGGGTGCGATTCCCCCAACTGAATCTGGCGCTGCTGATACTCAGTTGCCCGTCTGTAATGGTTAAACCACTACCACCGCCAGTGACAGAGTAAAGTGCGGTACTGACATCATCCGGAATAGACTTGTATTCAGGTGTGAAGAATAACTCGGTAGAAGTTTCAAAATCTTCATCCGCCAGAGTCAACGCATCAATATATTCAATGCGCAGATTATTGATAATCACCACACCACCGCTTTCAGTGCGCAACTGCAAGAAGGAGTTTTGGGTTGCCAATAAGCCTTCCACTTCCAGCGTAGTGCCCGGCTCCAGCGTATTGATCAGCTCGCTATAAAATTTGGAGGCGCTGCCGTGAATAGACTTGCCGCTGCTGCTGGTGTTGTTATCTACATAAATCTGGAAGTTATTGTTTCCTTCCGGATCGCTGACATAAACAATATCCATCACCACTTTGTAAGGGCGACTTAGATCCAGTACTCCCGAAGTGGTTTGATCTTCTGCACTGGTTTCCACATCCGGAGTACTGTTACCTATGGTAAAACGTCCGGAGTCGATCTGTAATCCATCTTCCACCACTGTCACTGAGCCGCCAGTGCGGGTGTACATAGGTAAGGTTTCACCCTGTGCGTTGGTGAGAGAATCGAATTCCTCAGAGAAGATATCCGCAGTTACGCCCACAAAATCGTAGTTCAGCGGTAAATTGCTGTTTGGAATTTCCGGTTGCTCTGGTTCCGTGGGTTCTTCCGGCTCTTCAGGTTCTTCCGGGATTTCGACATCCACTGAATCTGCAACCGTTTCAATCTTCAGGTTATCAATGGTAATGCGACCACTGCTGTCGGTACGCAGTTGGAAGAAAGAATTAGTAATGCTGGTATCTAAAATCCGGGCATCAGGATCATCAGCCGGTAAGCCGGAAACATCGCTGCCAGGTTCATAGGTATACACGAATCGCTGGCCCTGAGGCAGATTTTCATCATTGATACTCAGGCCATAGAACTTGGATGCGTCACCATGTACTGAATTGCCCTGACTGGTGGTGTTGTTGTCAACATACATGTTGAAGCTGCCGCCACCGTTATGGGAAATCACGTCAAAACTGATGGTAAAACCCTGGCTGATATTATAAATACCTGTGCCAAAAGTATCTGAACCACTGGTAGACTGACCGGGATCTGCAGCGGCGTTACCAATGGTAAAGCGTGCGCCTTCCAGAGTTAACTGCCCCAACTCGGCATCCAGTAACGGGCTACCGCCGGTTTTAAAATACAATGGCCCACTGTTGGGATCATCACTCAGGCGTTTGTAACCAGAAGAGAAAAATGTGGTGGTATCTGTATCAAACTCTTCCAGTAATGCCGGTTCTACCGAGTTCGCCAGTTCTTCCAACGCTGCCAGTTCAATTTCTGCCTGTTCCTGAGACACCACCAGCAGATTGTCTTTCGCATCATCGGCGGCATCACAAGCGGCGACTAAGGACGTTAGCGCGCCAGCGCTATCGTCTTCAAAACACAGGCTATAAACCTGATTCACCGTATTAAAGGAGCGCGAAATCAGATAAACAGTTTCATCAGCTGCGGTGAGTGCCAGGGCTCTGCGGCCAAAGTCAAAATTGTACTCTCCCGCTACATCGGCCTCATCTGAGCTGTAGATAAAGCTGCCACTCAGTCCATCATCACCAGATGGCGTGAAGGTAATGGATGCCAGTACGGGTGTATTGCCATCCAGAAATGCATGAAATAAGGTGCCGGAAATCACATCCGCATTAAAGGCATTGGTCAGCAATGTGCCGTATTCAGTTTCCAGGTATTCTACGAAATGCAATATTGCCGCATCATAATCGACCAGGGTATCGCTACCACCACCGGCAGCCGGCAACCAGGCTTCCACGTCTGCGGCAAATTCGTCTGCCGGACGATTAAAGAAATCGGCCACGGTTTGACCATCCTGCAACAGCATTTGCGCGGCATCGGCAGCACTGTCGCTGATGCTGATACCATTGCTCGGATCACCGTCGGTATCCAGCGCCTGCAACAACCGCAAGGTATTAACCACAGGTTGATTGAACACGTTATCCGTGCCGAACATATCCAGTGGGGTTAATACTGCGGACGCAGGTACACCGGGAAAGCTTAACTCCCCGATTGAAAAGGTAATAAAGTCACCTCTAAAATAGGAAAACTCACCATTTGCGGTGGTGCTTCCATTTTGAAATGACTCAGAGTTATAGCTAAGTCCCTGAACCGGACTATCTACGAACACACCGGTCAAAGCGGGAGCCGGTGCTTCTTTTACATTAATGGTTTCGTCATAACCACAGCTGGTTGCTATCAAACCACCTGCGATCAGGACTGCATTGCGGAGTTTCATGTCTTCTCCTTAAAAAGGTTTTGCGTGAATTCCGGAGTGCGCTGCATGAGGCCACACTCCGTTTTTACTTAATTCTGTACTCAACAGAATTGCCCAAATGCATTAATAAAACTTGATAGTGGTACCCAACTGAAACGAGCGACCATACACTTCTTTCTGATACAGGATGTTGCCACCGCTGTATTGATTGCCTTCAAAGTAACGTAAATCTTCAGATTCAGTGATGTTGATGGCATCAAAATAGATTTGAATATTGCTGGTCAGATCGTACTTCAGCTTGATGTCCAGATTGGTGTAGCCGTCCTGATATTGGTCAGCCCAAACTTTACATTGTTTGGCATTGGATACATCCACACTGGCCGGGCAGGAACCAATCTGCTCTAACACTTCAGAGCGGTAGTTACCAATCACACGGGCAGAGAAGACTTCATTTTCCCAGCCTAAAGTCAGGTTAAAAGTGGTATCAGCCTGGTCAGGCAACGCCACTTTGGTTTGTCGGATTGAGCTGTCCAGCGTCGCTTCACTGTCCAGGAAGGTAGCGTTGGATTGCACGAAAAAGCCATTTTCGAAATACTGGTTATAGCTCAGCTCTAAACCAAAAACCGTGGCCTTATCACCGTTCAGAGTAATATTGATTTGGTTCAGAACCAGATCCTGAGGAATAACAAATTCAGTGATTTGATTTACCGGTAAGGTCAGTGGCAGATCTGCAATTGACGCCGTCAGGCCATTCACATCAACGATAAAATTATCGATATCTTTGTAGAAAATCGCTGCTTCCATAAACAGGTTTTCACTGGGATACCAACCGATTGAAGCATCGTAGTTAATGGATGTCATGGCTGTCAGGTTAGGGTTACCCACATCAAGGCCATTGTCTGGTCCCAGAATGTAATCCTGCAATTGCTGTACATTGGCACTGCCCTGATCATCGTCACAATTATCACTATTGGGCGGACACAACTGAATATCACTGTCAAACGTGGCAAAGCCCCGCGCCTGTTTAAAGGACGGCCGGGTAAAGCTGGTCCAGGCGGCGGCTCTTACCAAAATATCGGCTGTAGGCTCATAGCGCAGATGGGCACTGGGGAAGAATTCACTGTATTTAATGGAGGATTCCGGCATGGGAATGGCGATATCCAGACTGCCCTGCCCGGCTCCGTTAAACTCAAAGTCATCATTTTCCAGCGACAGGTAACCGGTGGATGAGAACTCCGTCTCCACCCAGCGAACACCGGTGATCAGCGTGGCGTCTTCACCGATAGGCGTTTCCAGCATCGCATACAATGCTTTGGTGTCTTCGGTGATGGTGTAATCTTGTTTGGTACTCTCTACCGACGTCTCATCATTGGTAGCGCCGGAAATGGTTTGACGAGTAACATTGACAATATCATCCACGGTTTGAGTACTTTCAAACGGATACTGGAAGGCAGAGCCACCCGGGATAGTACTGGCGTAATCCGCGAGACTGGAATTCACCGCGTCAATACAGGCCTGATCACCATTACAATCGTCTGCAGACGGATCAAAGCTCCAGCGATCTTTGTCGCGAATGTGATCCCGCTGGGTCACCAAGCCACCGAATTTAAAGTAATTGATATAATCGTTAAATACGTCTTTTTGCAAATTGAGCTGGTAGGTTTTCAAATCATCTGTACGCACTCCACCTTCCAAAAAGAGGTTATCAAATGCCCAGTTGGACAAATCACTGGCATCGCCGCTACCGGATGTGCCGAACATGCCTTCTTCATAGGTCAAACCGGCCATTTGGGCCGCCTGCTCTGGGGTTAATACCTGGGCGTTGATGTTGTCTCTCAGACCCTGACCATACACTATCAGGTCGCGCTCGCGAAACTGCACCCGACGATCACCACGGGAGTCTTCTTCGGATTTGGAATTGGCAAATTCGTAATCCAATGTCCAGTCATCGCCAAATTTGTTGCTGCCACCAATACTAAAGGTCTGGCTCTCGTTACTGCTTTCCTGAATAAAGTGCTGATGAAATACATCAATATCACTCAGGATAAACTCTTTACTCTGGTCATCCACGTACAGGATTTCACCGCTACCAACAGAACCAGCATCCTGAAAATCGTAAAATTCACGTAATGCTAAGTCACCATCATCAAACTGGGTGTGGGTGCCTTTGATGTAATAATAATCGGTGTCGGTGGGTTTAAACTCTAAATTCAAAGAGGCCGCTTTGCGGGTACGGTCGGCTATTTCCCGGCGCACTTCCAACTGCGATGGTCCCAGAATTTCCGGGCCGTTTATCTCGTCATCAGCCAGACCAAAATCCGCCTGATAATATTTCATTTCGTTGGTGCTGTGATGACGGGTTTCATCCACCTGGGTCTGTCGATCTTCATAGGAAATTGCATAGCCAATCCCGATTTTTTCATCCATAAACAGTTGTGTACCGTCCAGGCTGAATTTCGGTGAATGTTCGCCACGCAAATCGGAATAGGAATCCTGAAGGCGCATCTTTAAGTTGTTTTTACCTCTGTCAAAGGCTGAAATCGCTTTAACATTGACCGTACCACCGATTGAGTTCAGGTTCTGATCCGGGGTCAGGGTTTTTAATACTTCGATTGTTCCCAGCAGGTCAGCCGGCAAGGCATCTAAGCCCACTTTTCGATCATCGCCAACACCTGACATTTCGGCGCCGTTCATATTGACCGAAACAAATCCGGGTCCAAGACCACGCACGGTTACAAACTTGCCTTCCCCTTCGCTGCGTTGCAAGGTTACACCCGGCAAACGACGCAGAGATTCAGCGACGTTCTGGTCGACAAAATTACCTAAGTCATCTGTAGAAATTATGGAGCTAAAACCCTTTTTAAGACGTTCCAGGTCACGGGCTTTTAAATCGGCCTCTTTTACCCCTTTGACCTGAATAACCTCCAGGTCCTGTTCGGCTTCACTGACCGCCGCGGTTTCCTGTTGGGTGGGTTGCTCGTCCTCGTTGCCGGCCTGCTGTGCCACCGTCGGCATCGCCACCATTAATGCAACCAGGACTGTATTCAACTTAAAGCGTTTCATGTGGAATTTCTCCAGTCTCTTTGTTTTGATTCCTAAAAAACAGCAAGCCCAACATCCCGCAAACAACCAAACTGAGACAAAGGCAAAACTGTATGTAGCGTTTATTTAGAGTTATAAAAATATCAATTGCCACCGGTGGCAAATTTAGTAACAAAAAAGCCATTTGTCAACCAATTGTTAATAGTAAATGCGAATTTGTTAAAAACTTTTGAACTCAGAAAAAATCACAAAAAGGCAGACAAATGAAGCCATTTCCTGCGAATAAGACAGGAAATGACGGGAAATGAATTTTTGATACGGACCCCAAAAGTCCGCTTAGAAAGGAATTAAAAGGCGCCTATTTCATCTAACCAGAGTGGAATATTTTCCATAGACGGTAAGGCGTCATCGCTACCGTCTGTGGCATATTCCGACCGGTAATGTTGCCAACTGGCAATTACCTGCAGTTCGGTATCGATAATGCCGTTACCGCCCCCCACTTGTCGGGTGTTAATCTGCTGTAACAAACGCTGATCCACCGAATCCATAAATTTGCCTTTTCTGTTGCGATTGGCCCCTATTTCAGCTTGTTCGATTAAACGTTGATAGCTTTGTTCGGCGGTTTCAACTGGCATAACAAAAAATGCCGGCATAAACCAAAAAGGCTCCGTCACCAAACTTTGCCGGAATATGGCCTGACGCTGATCTGCGCTCAATTTTTTGGCATTTTTTATTTCAATGCCCAGCCTGTTGTTGCCGCTTTTCTGCGCTTCCCCGTGCATAACATTGCCATGGATAAAGGCTTGCGTCAGACTGTCACCTTCTCCCCACAGTTGGAAGAATCGCTTTGGTTTACTGGCAGGTCCTGGTAAATAATAGTTGTTTACCAGGTTAAAACGCCCGGCTTCACCGCCGTAGCCACTTTGGCTACCCCAGTTGTAAAACACGTTATTGCGCACATCGGTCAGCTCCTCTGTTTGGGCATAAGGAGCACCCAGCCGATAACCATTAATACGCGGGTTGCGGCTGTGGTGATGCGCCATTAAATTATGCACAAAACTGGCACGACTGCCGCCCCAGATCCCGCCATAGCCGTGTTCGCCTTTAGCGTGACCGGCGTTATTCAGGCTCTCCGAAATAATACTGTATTGCAGGGTAAAATTTTGATTGTTGTAAAAGGAGGCCACTTCATCATTGGCCCAACTCAACGAGCAATGATCGATGATAATATCGCGATGACGTCGGGCCGTCAGGGCATCCCCCTGCGACTGTGCACTTCCGGGTCGAAAGCGAAGATAACGTATTATGACCTGATTGGCTTTGATTTCTGTTTCAGCTCCACTGATCACAATTCCACCAGGTGAAGATTGCCCGGCGAGTGTGATGTAATCGTGTTTGATCACGAGTGGCGCTTGCAGTTGAATTACGCCGGACACCGAAAATACCACGATTCGGGGTTCATTCTGAGTCACAGCATAACGCAAACTACCAGGCTCCGGTGAGTCAGGGTTATCGCTAAGGGTATTTACCACAATCACCTTACCACCGCGCCCGCCCTGCGTGTATTTACCAAAACCTTCAGCCTCAGGAAAAGCCAAAGGCGGTAATGTATCAGCCAGCAAAGAGGGTACCGCCAGATAACACAAGCAAGTCAGACAGATGACTCTCCAAAGTGACCTTATTGTCCAATCCCGAGTAAGTAACACTCGCAGATGATCTCTTACAATTGACGCTTTTCTCATGACAGGGTTATCCGGCTTTTATTTAACGTGGTTTATGCCGCTTTTTTATTCGCAGCGATACAAGACTCTGTGATTTTTGCAAATTCACGAGCGCTCACCCATTCCTTTTTCGCAATCCAGGTGCCTCCAACCGCAAAGCAATTGTCTAATTGCAAGTAGTCCATTTTATTGGCTTCACTCACCCCACCTGTGGGACAAAAAGCCAGATCAGGAAAAATACTGCCAAGCGCTTTGATAAATTGATAGCCGCCAGACAGGTTAGCCGGGAACAACTTAAGTTCTTTAAAGCCGTGTTCACGGGCCATTAAAATATCACCGGTGTTAGACACACCTGGCAATACAGGTACCTCAACGGCAGCCAGCTTTTTCAAAAAGTCAGGTGAAATTGCCGGGGTAACGATAAAGTCAGAACCCGCCTCAATAGCTGCGTTCAGACTTTGCTCGTCCACCACGGTGCCCGCGCCGACGATCAGATCCGGTAACTGCTGCTTGATAGCCTCTAATACCTGCAACGACGCCGGGGTTCTCAATACAACTTCCACTAACCGGATATTAGCCTGTTGCATGGCAGCGGCTATGGCCAGTCCGTCATCCACTGAGTCAGCCTGAATAATAGGTAACAAGCATTGATCCTGCATAAGAGTTTTAAATGATTTCATTATTTATCGCCAAAGTAGAAAAGTGTTAAAAAGTGGAAATATGACCTGTGTCTGATATCTCAGTCAGGTGGTTGCGAAGCGTTTGTAGTTCTTCGCTGGGAAGCCAGGTATTGTCAAAGACCCAGGCCTCTAAAGAGGGATATTGCGCCGGAACCCAGTCAGTTAAGCGCAGATTGTCATTGGCCCATTCAAGTTCCTGAGGAAAGCTGTTGCCGCTAAAAAAGTAGCGATCTCCGTACAAGTTTGGGCGTTCGCGATCAGGGTCCTGAGGGTAGCGCTTTTTAAACAAGGGCTTATCTGCCATGCGCTCACTGAAGGTAGAATTTAACAGGAAAAATTGCGCATCATAATGACGACGCCCCAACCAGAACCCCTGAACACCGTCAAACTGGCTGTCGCTGACCACCAACTTATAATCCGGGTCCAGTTCACCGTCATGCCAAAGTGTGGCGGTTTGAGCGTGATTAAAAAATTCTGAGCGTTCAATCAGCGCGGTGCCTCTGGGGCATACCATGTCGGTGTAACCTGAAAAGTAACAATCGGCGTGATAATAGCGTCCGTCTTTGTTCCACAAACTCAGCGTATCATCACCATCAGCAATCAATCGGCAGTTCTTCAGGATAATGCGATCGCTATTGGCAAACCCTCTGACGGCAAACTGATGTTCCGAAGTATTGTGCTGACGGCCATAGTCGTTTTCCACGGTCAGGTTAATCAGACTGATATCCGAACCGTTGATGTTCACCACCGCCGCGCCCCAGTCATTGTCATGATTGCTGCGCCAGTGCTTTCTCAGAATGCTCTGTTTAATGATGGTTTTTTGCGCCGATACGCCAATAATGGCCAGCTGATTGCGACTGATAAACAGCTTTTCCTGATACAGCCCTTCGTCCACTAATATAATCGCCCGCTGATAGACACTACTGGCATTAATGGCAGACTGAATGGTTTGATAAGGGGCAGATTTCCCTACCCGCAAAACACCAATATCGGTATCCAATGCCAGACTCTGAAAGCTCAGAATACAAAACAACAGAAGTGCTAACCTTCTCATCTTGCTCATCTCCACTACTGTCCGGCAAATGAGGTATCAACTGGCACTATTGCGCCTTTGCCCTGGATAACCTGTCCTGCCAGTTTGTTACCCCAACTGGCACAGGTTGCGTGATCTTGCTGCAGCAGCCATCCGGCAAGATAACCCGCATTAAAGGAGTCTCCTGCGGCTGTGGTATCCAGCACCTGCTTAACCGGTTCTGTAGGATGATGATGGGTTTGATTATTATGTGTGTAAAAGCAACCATTGCTGCCATCTTTAATGACAATTTCAGCAATGTCGTACTTTTGCAATCGAGCCAGACATGCAGCAGTATCCGGGTCAGCCCAGAGTTGCTGTTCATCATCGATGGTCAATAATGCCAGGTCGCACAAGGCGTATATTTGCTCATACACCTGCCGGGTTTGTGTTACCGATTGCCACAAGCGAGGACGATAGTTGCTGTCAAACACCAGTTTAACGCCCTGCGTGCGCAATTCAGCCAGTTTATCCAGCAATAATTGGCGATCCGTTTCCGGTAATATCGCCAGGCTAATGCCCGACAAATACAAGGCATCAAATTCACGCAAGGCCTCGAAAATGGCGTCGATATCTTTGTGCTGCATAATAAAACGCGCCGCGGCACTGTCGCGCCAGTACTGGAAACTGCGTTCCCCTGAGGCGTCATTTTGGATCAGATACAAGCCTGCATGACGGGATTCGTCCCGCATAACAAACTGACAATCCACCCCGTATTGTTGCCATTCACGCACAATTGCATCACTGAGCACGTCGGTGCCCATGGCGGTAACATAACTGGTTTGCAATCTGTCTTTAGCCACCTGCTTCAGATACACCGCGGTGTTCATGGTGTCGCCACCAAACCGTTGCTGCATGGCTCCCATTAACTCACCAGAAATCTCCACCATACATTCACCCAGTATGGCGATTTTTGCCACTGCCATTACAACGTGACTCCTTTTTTCCAGATGGCTACTTCGCGAATCTGATTGCGCTCGTTCTTCACCGGCTCGCCGTTACAGGCCGCCACCAACAAATCAATAAACTCATCTAACAATTGCGGCATACTGGTGTCCGACATTAATCTGCCGGCATCAAAATCAATCCAGTGCGGTTTCTTGTTAGCCAGTTCTGAATTGGTAGCAATTTTCAGGGTAGGCACAAATCCGCCGTATGGGGTGCCCCTGCCCGTTGTAAACAACACCATGTGACAACCGCAGGCAGCCAATGCACTGGTGGCAATGGCGTCATTGCCCGGCGCATTGAGCAGATGTAGTCCCTGCTCTTTAATGATTTCACCGTATTCCAAGACTGCCTGAACTTTGCTGCGCCCCGCTTTTTGGGTACAGCCCAGTGACTTGTCTTCTAAAGTGGTAATGCCACCGCTTTTATTGCCCGGCGATGGATTTTCATAAATGGGCTGATTGTGATCTTTGTAATAGCGTTTAAAGCCGTTCACCATGTTCACCAGGTCGTGAAAGGTTGCTTCGTCTTTACAACGGGACATCAGGATGGTTTCTGCACCAAACATTTCCGGTACTTCGGTCAGCACAGTGGTACCACCACGGGCGATCAGGTAGTCAGAAAACTCACCCAACAATGGGTTCGCGGTAATGCCAGATAAACCATCACTGCCACCGCATTCCAGACCAAAGCGCACTTCTGATAAACGCCCCGGTTGGCGCTTGTCCTGGCGCATGGTTTTATACAACTCTTCCATCAGTTCCAGACCAGCTTCCACTTCGTCTTCGACATGCTGTGTCACCAAAAATTTCAGACGGTCGCTGGAAACTTCAGTGACACCGGAGCGAAACGCTCCCACCTGGTTGTTTTCACAACCCAGGCCTACCACCAATACGCCACCGGCGTTAGGGTGTCTGGCCATATTTTGCAACAGTACCCGGGTGGTATCTAAATCGTCACCTAATTGCGAACAGCCAAACTGGTGCGGAAACACAAACACACCATCGATTTCCATGTCTGGATGCGACTGAATAAAGCGATTTACCATTTGCGTGGCCATGCCATTCACGCAACCAACCGTGGGTACCACCCAAAGCTCGTTGCGAATTGCCACAGTGCCATTGTCACGGCGGTAGATATTTATCTCGGGTGAATCGTCTTGCAGTGCAGCAAAGTCTGGCAATTCAGGTACGTAGCTGTACTCCAGTTCGTCATTCAGGTTGGTTTTTATATGGTCTGTATGCACCCATTGTCCTTTGACAATGGCATTCAGCGCATGCCCTATGGGCGCGCCATATTTTATAACATTGTCTCCCTGAGCAATGTCCTGCAGCGCCACTTTGTGACCTTTCTCAACATCTTCGACCAACTCTACGCTGATCCCGTCAAGTTCAACAACGTCCCCTTTTGCCAACGGCGCCAGGGCGACCATTACGTTGTCTTGCGCATGTAAACGAATAAATTTTTTCATACCTCGTCCCTCTCTAACAGGGTGGTTAAGGTGGTTCTGACACCATCTCGTAAAAACAGGGTTAGCAGTTCAGTGACTTGCTGTTGTAAATCTGCCACCTGAGACAGATCCTGCTGCCAGTGCCACTCGGCGGATAGTACCTGCTGTACCAGATCAGTCACTGACAGGGTTTGGTCATCATAGCTTTGCCACAATTCAGCAAAACTGCTTAGCCACTTTTCACCATCAGACAACGGAATTTGCTCTCCATCCCGCACTCCGCGATAAAACAAAATTTGTCCTGCTATCGCTGCTGCCATGAGTTTAGGTGCTTTGCCCGACTGGGTAACATACTTTTGTAGTTGCGGCACAATACGGGTATTGAACTTAGTCATGCTGTTTAATGCAATAGACACCAGTTGATGATGAATAAACGGATTTTTAAACCGCTTGATGACATCATTGGCGAAACCCTGCAATTCATTTTCAGGTAAATCCAGTGTTGGAATGATTTCGTCGAACATCAGCTGTTCAACGTAGCGCGCATACAACGCATCATCCATGGTTTCACCCACGGTATTCAGGCCCCCCAAATAAGCTAACGGCACTAACGCTGTGTGGGCCCCATTTAAGATAGCCACTTTGCGTTGCTTGTAGGGATAAATGTCCTCTACCACTTTGATATTGAGACTGCTGTCATCCAGTTTTAAAAAGGATTTCAGTGCTTCTGGTCCCTGAATCACAAACAGGTGGAAATACTCAGCAGTCACCATGAAGTTATCCAGATAGCCAAAGCGTTCCTGCAAGGCCTGATGCTCGTCTCTGGGGAATCCCGTTACAATGCGATCCACCAGGGTTGAACAAAAATGATTGGCTGATTCTAACCAGTTAACAAAACCGTCCTCTAACTGCCACAACTGGCAGTATTGCAGAACGATTTCTTTCAGTTTGTCGCCATTGTAATCAATTAACTCGCAGGGAATGATGATCAGTCCGGATTCTTCACTACCGGCAAAGTGTTGGTAACGATGATGTAACCATTGTGTTAATTTTGCGGGAAATGCCGCTGCCGGCACATCGTTTAACTTATCGGTGTCGATAAACTCAATTCCCGCTTCAGTGGTATTAGAAAATATCAGCTTAATATCCGGTGATTCAGCCAGCGCCATATAGCGTTCAAATTCTTTGTACACCGGAATTTCTTCGTTAATACAATCAATAATACGAATTTGCTCTACCGCCTCGCCAGACTCGTCAATACCGCGAATGATGCTGGTATAGAGTCCATCCTGCGTGTTGAGCAACGGCAGCGTGTCGTAATCGATGGGACGAATCACCGCAACACCAGCTTGCAGATCATTCTCTTTGTTTAGGTGATCAATTTGCCAGTCTACAAAGGCACGTAAAAAGTTTCCTTCGCCGAATTGCATGATACGGGTTGGGTAATTTTCAAAAGGAAATTCGGTTCGGTTTAATTTTTTCATCTTCAGCCCCAGCTAAATTCACAGGTCATATAACATTGCCAGCCTATATGCAGAAAGCGTTCGGGTTCTTTCTCCGGAGGCTGAATACTATTTAAATTACGCGATTTTGCCACCGGTAGCAATTATTATTTGACATTTTGCCACCGGTAGCAAAAAATACAACAAGTTATTAACTTGTTAATCAGATGTTGACGCCACATGTCTGTGGCATAGTCCTTATCTGTGAAGGCACCCTCAATTTAAAAATATGGAGTTGTGATGAGTTCATCAATGTTTTCTCTCTCTGATAAAGTCGCATTAGTTACCGGAGCCAGTCGTGGACTGGGCCAAAAAATCGCTGAAGGTTTGGCGGCTGCCGGCGCTCAGGTTATTTGCAGTAGCAGCAGAGACAATGGCTGTGACGAAACCCTGCACAACATTCATGAGGCCGGTGGTTTAGCAACACAAATCGCCGCTGACCTAAGCGATGTAGATTCCGTTACCCGTCTTGCCGATACGGCCCTGAGCCAACATGCCTGTATCGATATATTGATTAATGTTGGCGGCACCATTTTTCGCAGCCCGGCAGTGGACTACCCCTACGAACAGTGGCAAAACGTCATGCGGGTAAATCTGGATGCCAGCTTTTTACTGGCACAGAAACTGGCGCCAGCCATGATTTCTGCAGGTCAGGGCAAAATCGTCAATATCGCATCGATGCTGTCTTATACGGGTGGCATAACAGTTCCCGCCTACACCGCCAGTAAGCACGCGGTTGCAGGTCTGACCAAAGCACTGGCCAATGAATGGGGCAGCCACAATATTCAGGTCAATGCAATTGCACCTGGCTACTTTAAAACCGACAACACTCAGGCGCTGCAGGACGATCCTGTGCGTAACAAAGAAATCCTGAATCGTATACCTTCTGCTCGCTGGGGCGAACCGGAAGATCTGATTGGTGCCGCCGTATTTCTTTCATCTCATGCCAGTAATTACGTCAACGGTCATATTTTGGCGGTTGATGGCGGCTGGTTGGCACGCTAAAGGAGTGTAATAAAATGACCCGAACTCACTTTGAAAACCGCTACGCCATTGGACCCAATGAAGTTAAAAGCATGGATACCGGGCAACTTCGCTCGGCATTCCTGGCAGACCAGTTAATGCAGGAAGACGCCATTAGCTGGGTTTACACCCATTACGAACGCTTCATGGTTGGTGGTGCAGCACCGGTACATCAATCCCTGACACTGGACACCTTAGACGCGTTAAAAGCCCCCTACTTCTTATATAACCGTGAAATTGGCATCATCAATGTCGCCGGTGATGGGGTTGTGATTGCCGATGAAGTACGCTACGAACTGGGCAATAAAGATACACTGTATCTGGGCAGAGGTACCCAAAATGTAAGCTTTGAAAGTGTTGATCCACAACAACCGGCACGCTTTTATCTGAATTCAGCACCGGCACACAAAACATATCCCAGTAAAAAGGTCACCCTGGCTGAAGCCAATGTATTACAGCTGGGTAGCCTGGAAACCTCCAATGAGCGCAATATTAATCAAACCTTGATCAACAAGGTCGTGCCCACCTGTCAGTTACAAATGGGGATCACCTGTTTAAAACCCGGCAGTGTCTGGAACACCATGCCAGCTCACCAGCACGATCGTCGCAACGAGGTTTATTTCTATTTTGAAGTCCCCGAGTCACAGGCTGTCTGTCACTTTATGGGTGAACCCGAAGAAACACGTCACCTGTGGGTGCACAATGAACAAGCGGTTATTTCACCGCCCTGGTCTATCCATTCCGGGTGTGGCACACAAAACTACAGTTTTATCTGGGGTATGGCCGGTGAAAACCTGGACTACGACGATATGGATAAGTACCCACCCGAAGCGCTTAGGTAAGATTATGATGATTAAAAAGACCATACTGGCGCTCTTTGTCCTGCTGCTGAGCGCCTGCGGCCAGGAATCGAATAAAACCCGATTAACCCTGGCCCACACGTTAGACACCCGCCATGTGGTGCACATCGCGATGGAACACATGGCTGAACGTCTGGCCTACTATTCCGGTGATACCATGGAACTGGTGATCTACCCTGGCGGTCAGTTAGGTTCAGAACGGGAATTGGTGGAACTACTGCAAATCGGTAGTCTGGCGATGACCAAGGTATCCGCCAGCTCTTTGGAAGGGTTTGTACCTGAGATCAAAATCTTCAGTCTGCCCTACCTGATCCGGGACCGGGAACATTACTGGAAAGTACTCAACAGTGATATCGGTCAGTCGTTGTTAGAAAAAGCACGGGTAGCGCGGCTTAAAGGCATGGGCTATTACGATGCCGGAAGCCGCAGTTTTTACACCGTCGATGGGCCGATAAATAGCCCTGACGACCTGTCCGGCAAAAAAATCAGGGTGTTAAACAGTCCGACATCTATGGCGACTGTCAACGCCCTGGGCGGTGCTGCAACCCCCATTAACTGGGGTGAATTATATGCCGCGCTGCAACAAGGCGTAGTGGATGGTGCCGAAAACAATCCTCCCAGTTACTACCTGTCCCGTCACTACGAAATAGCCCGCTATTACAGTCTTGATGAACACACCTTTGTCCCGGATATCATTCTGGCCAGCTTACCGGTATGGGAAAGCCTGAACCCGCAACAGCAAGGTTGGTTATCACAGGCCATGGCAGACTCTGTGGAATACCAAAAAACGCTGTGGCAAAAGGCATCCGATGAGGCATTGGCCACAGTGAAAAAAGAAGGGGTTATTGTCACCTATCCCGACAAAGCGGCTTTTCAGGAAAAAGTGGCGGAATTTCATCAGTCTTTCGCTGGTACGCCGGTGGGAGATCAGATCATCAAAATTAAAAACATGTAGGTAAACCATCATGTCTCATCTTCTACATCTGATCTGTCAGCTTCTGGAAAAGCTATTAATGTTCATGATGGCCGCCATTGTGATTACCGTCAGCTGGCAGGTGTTCTCCCGTTTTGCACTGCGTGCCCCCAGTTCGATAACCGAAGAACTGGCACGCTTTCTGTTAATTTGGATTGGTATTTTGGGCGCTGCCTACGCCTATAAAACCCGGGCACATTTGGGTCTGGATTTATTTCTGGAGAAACTCAACACCCAGGCGCAACGCAAAGTGCGATTGCTGATCGAGGTACTGGTGATGTTTTTCGCCCTGAGCATTATGGTGTTTGGTGGCATTTCGCTGGTGAGTATTACCCTGGAGCTCAACCAAATTTCTGCGGCAATGGGTTGGCAAATGGGCTGGATTTACAGCGTCATCCCCTTCTCAGGCGCGCTGATCACCCTGTTTTGTATCAACAACATTAAACAATTGCTGTTCCAGTCAGTCGCAAAAGGAGAACTGTAATGGATATCACTGCACTGATTCTGGTGGCGGTATTTTTTGCCCTGCTATTTATTAATGTCCCTATTTCTATCTGTATCGCGCTGGCCACCTTACTGGCGATGTTGTTTCACATCGACTTTGTGCCCGCGACAACCACCATTGCACAACAAATGGCGGGGGGTATCGACAGTTTTGCCCTGCTGGCTATTCCGTTTTTCATTCTGTCTGGTTTGATAATGGGACAAGGAGGCATTGCACGTCGTCTGATTGAATGTGCCATGGCCCTCATTGGCTCGCTGCCAGGTGGTCTGGCACTGGTAAATGTGATGTCCTGCATGATGTTTGGTGCCATCTCCGGCTCTGCCGTTGCTGCCACGTCGGCTATCGGCAGCTTCATGATCCCGGAAATGAAAAAGCACGGTTACAGCGAAAATTTCTCTGCTGCTGTTACAGCCACCTCCGCTACAACGGGAATGCTGATCCCACCGTCAAATATTTTGATCATTTACGCCATCGCCAGCGGCGGTGTATCCATTGCCGCCCTGTTTATCGCCGGTTATCTACCTGGTATTTTACTGGGTCTGGCACTGATGACCGTATGCGTGATTTACGCCATGCGCAATAACTATCCGGTGGCTGCCCGCCTGCCACTAAAAATTGCGATGCAAAAAGTACTGGCGGCATTGCCCAGTATGTTGCTTATCTTCATTGTGATTGGCGGCATTATCATGGGGGTATTTACCGCTACAGAAGCCGGTGCTATAGCCGTGTTGTACGCATTGGTGTTGTCAGTGGGTATTTATCGGGAAATCGATTTTAAAGCGTTGCCGGGTATTTTGCTCAAAGCCAGTGAAACTACCGCAATTGTCATGTTGATCATTGGTGCTTCATCAGCGATGTCATGGTTGTTGTCGTATGCCCATATTCCGCAAACCATCAGCGACTTTTTACTGACCCTGAGCGACAACCCCATCATGATCCTGTTGCTGATCAATATCATTTTAATCCTGGTGGGCGCCTTTATTGATATGACCCCGGCAGTATTAATCTTTACACCAATATTTTTACCCGTCGCTATGGAACTGGGCATGTCGCCTATTCAGTTCGGTATCATGATGGTACTGAACCTGTCCATCGGACTGGTATCGCCACCGGTGGGAAGTGTCCTGTTCGTCAGTTGTGCCGTGGCAAAAACCTCAATTCATCGCATCATTAAACCCATGTTACCGCTATACCTGGTAATGTTTTTGGTATTGATGCTGGTGACCTACGTGCCCGCGATCAGTGAAATACTGCCAAGATGGTTTGACCTGATGTAATGCACACGAAAACCTGTGATAGACTCGACCGATAGGCCTAAAGCATTGACAATAAGAATGGATAAGAAAAGCAATACCACCATAAACGACGTCGCCAGAGTAGCGGGCGTTTCAAAACGCACGGTTTCCCGGGTTATCAACAACTCGGCGCTGGTGGGTGAGAAAACCCGCGTTAAAATTCAACAAGTTATCGACGAGCTGAATTTTCAGCCAGACAAACAAGCCCGGGGCCTGGCCTCCAAACGGTCTTACCTGTTGGGACTGATTTACGATAACCCGGATGCCCTCTATATCGACCAGGTGCAACGTGGCGCGTTAGAAGTCTGTACCAAGCTGGGGTTTGAACTGGTAGTTCACCCCTGCCACTGGAACAATGCCGACTTTATTGAAGATTGTATTAGTTTTATCCATCGTTCCCGTGTTGACGGCGTGTTAATTTTGCCACCGGTGTCTGAAAGTCGGGAGTTAGCTAAAGCCCTGCAGGAGCGCGATTTTCCTTATGTGCGGATCGCCTCTGCAGACTTAGATGATCACAGCAATATCGTGATTTCAAATGACCGCAAAGCCATGACCGAAATCGCCGAGCATTTAGTAACACTGGGACATGATGACATTGCCATTATTTCTGGTCCGTTACATTTTTGCTCTTCAACGGAGCGTCTGGAAGGTTTGTGCAGCGCTTTAAAAGAGAAAGGTCACGAAGTGCCCAAAGAACGGATTCTGGAAGGCCAGAATAGTTACGAAAGCGGCATTGAGTGTGCAAAACAGTTATTTGCGCAACAACCCTATCCCAGTGCAATTTATGCCAATAATGACGAAATGGCAGCCGGTGTGATGCGGGCCGCAAAAGACTGTGGCGTTGCCATCCCGGAGCAATTGTCATTGGTGGGATTCGATGACAACATCATCGCCTCACGAATGATACCTTCTCTGACCACCATTCGCCGTCCGGTTGAGCAAATTGCCTCATTAGCCACTAAAAAGTTAATCCGTTCGTTTGCCACTGAAGCCAGCAATGAAAAACTGGAATGGGAAGTTACGCCCTATCTGATCGTTCGCGATTCTACCGTTACACCACCTGATAAAGAGAGTTGATAAATGCCTTTACCACGCCGCCTGACCGCCAGCAGTTTAAAAGCACTGATGTGTAAAAAAGTCATGACCCTGGTTAGCCTGATAAGTCTGATGTTCAGTACCACTGTCATGAGCCAGCAACTTTTTATGGCGGGTGATTCCACGATGGCCATTAAGCACCCAAAAGACCTGCCGGAAACCGGCTGGGGTGTACCTTTCAGCCACTTCTTTTCAGACCAATTGAACATTGTCAATCTGGCTAAAAATGGTCGTAGTACCCGCACCTTCATGAGTGAGGGCTTGTGGCAACAGATATACGACAACCTCCAGGCGGGTGATTTTGTGTTTATCCAGTTTGGTCACAATGACGAAGTAGAACGCAAGAAAGACCGATACACCACACCGGAACAATATCAACAAAACCTGACAACCATGATCCGGCAAGTGCGGGAAAAACAAGCCCATGCGATATTGATGACACCGGTAACCCGTCGTTACTTTAACGAAGAGGGCAGCATAAAACTCACCCACCCTTACAGTGAGTATGTCAGACAGGTGGCGGAACAAACCGGGGTGTTATTACTGGATATGGATACTCTCACCCGGGCCTATTTTGAAGCTCAGGGCGATGCGCTGTCCCGCTTGCGCTTTATGCATATTCCACCGGGTCTGCATCCCAATTATCCAAATGGTGTGCGTGACGACACGCATTTTAACGAATTAGGTGCCCGTGAAGTGGCACAGCTGGTGTTGCAACAATTACGCACATTGGAACATCCACTACTGCAATTCCTTCGGGAAACCGATCCCAAACACCTGAAACTCAGTTACTAAAGGGCTTTTATCATGTTTAAAAAACGTATTGCGGCCGCCGCCGTAGGGTTACTGCTATCTCAAAATCCGGTTATGGCTAATCCGTTAGAGCTTGGAGAAGGCCTCAGAACTGCCGATCCATCAGCTCATGTCTGGCAAGATGGTCGACTTTACCTGTATACCAGCCATGATATGGAATGCCAGGCGGACTTCCACATGCAGGACTGGATGGCGTTCTCATCAGAAAACCTGAAAGACTGGACCAATCACGGGGTTATTCTCAGCCTTGACGATTTGAGCTGGGCCGATAACTACGCCTGGGCTCCGGATGCTGCCTACAAAAATGGTAAGTATTACCTGGTGTTTCCCGCCGGGACCGGTTTTAAAGACAGGGTAAACCCGGAGAAAAGCACCAAATGGATGGGCCTTGGCATTGCCGTCAGTGATTCCCCCACCGGCCCATTTAAGGATGCGATCGGCAAACCTTTGTGGACCGAACCCTATGCCAATGATCCCAGTCTGTTTATTGATGACGATGGCACTGCCTGGTTGTATTTTCATGGTAAAAATCACGATTACTATGTAGCAAAAATGCAGGATGATATGCTCGCCATTGACGGGGATTTAATCAAAATGGATATGGGCGGCTATGAGCCCAAAATGGAAGGCCCCTGGGTATTTAAACGTGGCGACTATTACTACTACACCATGCCGGAAAATAATCGGGTGCTCACCTATTACATGGCCACGTCACCCACTGGCCCCTGGCAATACCAGGGACAGATAATGGATCAGGAACACCAGGCCAATAATCATCACTCAATTGTGCAGTATCAGGGGCAATGGCTGTTATTTTACCACCGTTGGTATCAGGCCACTGACTCAGACTGTCACAAAAGACAGCGCCATTCTACGGCCGAATATCTGTATTTTAATGAAGATGGCACCATTCAGCCTGTAAAACGCACAGACAGTGGTATCCGCGATTTTGCCGACAAGGTTATGAAATAGCCGCCTCTTCGCCCTATGCCGATAACAGCGAACAAGTCGATTGTTATGGGTTATTCCGGGATTAATTTGCAACACAGTGCCACCGGTGGCATTATGTTGCCTGAATCAAATCATTCTTTTTTAACACTCAGGAGTTTGCAGTATGAAAATCGCCTTAATGAACGAGTTTAGTCAGGCCGCCAAAAACCCGATTGTACTTGAACAATTAGAAGCTGTTGCTTATGACCAGGGCCACAGCATTTTTAATGTGGGCATGGACGGTGATAATGACCACCGTTTGACTTACATTCACCTTGGCATCATAGCCAGCCTGTTGTTAAACAGTAAAGCCGTCGACTTTGTGGTTACCGGTTGTGGTACCGGTCAGGGCGCACTGATGGCCGCCAACGCCTTTCCAGGTGTGGTATGTGGCTATTGTATTGACCCTTCAGACGCTTACCTTTTTGCCCAAATCAACAACGGTAATGCACTGGCCCTGCCCTTTGCCAAAGGTTTTGGCTGGGGTGCAGAGTTGAATATTCGTTATATCTTCGAAAAAGCCTTTACCGGTGTTACCGGCCAGGGCTATCCGGCTGAACGCAAAGAATCACAGGTAACCAATGCCGGTATTCTCAGTCAGCTCAAACAAGATGTGGCCAAAGATTACCTTGAAGCACTGAATAGTATCGATGAAGAATTGGTGAAACAGGCAGTTGGTGGTCCGCGTTTTCAGGATTGCTTTTTCACCCATTGCCAGGATGAAAACATCGCTGCGTTTGTCAATAAATTCGTAGCCTGAAGATAAGAAATCTGAGAGGGGATAAGCGCCTGAAGCGCTTATCCCCTTTTTTTATTTTAACGTACAGGTTGCAGCATTTGCTGCATGGCAATACCGGCTAAAATGAAGGGGCCGGTGCCTTTCGGGTCATTCTGCCAGACCGGCTCAGACATATAATATTGATAGCTGCCATCACGGCCAAAGCCTAAACCAGCCACATAACACTGATTAGTCATACTGATCTCGCCATTGTCATGAACCAGCACAAATTCGCTGATCAGTCCTTCATAAGCCTTTTCAGCAACAGCCTGGTATTCAGGTGCAATGTAACCATTGGCCACGGACTTCGCCAGAAAGTACACAAACATGGCGCTACCACTGGACTCCCGGTAGTTACCTGTGGCGCCCGGTTTATCCATAATCTGCCACCAGGTGCCGGTTTCGTCCTGGCTATTGCTCAGCGCCAGCGCTAACTCTTCTGCCATAGTGATCAGAGGCATGCGCAACTGTGCTTTATCTTCGGGGATAATTTCCAGTACATCCACCAGCGCCATGGCTAACCAACCCAGGCCTCTTCCCCAGAAATGCGCTGACAAGCCGGTTTCGGAATCGGCCCAGTCTTGCTGTTTGGCTTCATCCCAGGCGTGGTAATACAACCCGGTTGTGGCATCTTTCAGATAGTGATGAGTAAGTTCAAACTCTTTAACCACTTCTTCCAGACTGTGACCATCTTCAAACATCAGGCTGTATTCCGCCAAAAATGGCATACCCATATAAACGCCATCTAACCACAACTGGTGAGGATATTTTTTCTTGTGCCAGAAAGCGCCCTCCGATGTTTTCGGATGGGACACCAGTTGCGCCCTTAAGATATCAGCCGCTTGTTTGTATTTTTGTTCTCCGGTTTCTTTATACAAAGCCAGCACCGAACGACCAGGAGCTACCGAATCAATATTAAAGTTCGACTGCTTATAGCGTTTGATGTTGCCATCATCGCTGATAAAGCTGCCTGTAATTTGATGCAGAGCCTCTTTGTATTTGGCTTCATCGGTGGCTTTCGCCAATTCGTAAAGCGCATAGGGATAAAGCCCGACAATATCATACTCAAACTTAGGCGGTCGCTGGCGATTCACATCCCAGCCATCATGGGCATAAACATAGCCTTTGCGTTCCAGTTCACTGTCCGCCAACTGTTGGCTCCAGTAAAGTGGCTTTTCCAGCGCGGGTGATTGTTGTTTAGCGGCTACAGCACGCTGCGTTTTCAATCTAACCCGTGCCGGTTGCGTTAGTTGTTCAGCGGTGTTGTCAAGGTAGTCTTTAAAGGCCTGTTTATCGGCAATACCACTTTGAGGTTGCCAAACAGCCGCAAAAGAATAAGTTAATTGTGCGGCCATAGGCTCGGATTCGGCACGCTCTTCTGGCGATAAAATCGCCAGATAATTTGCCTCATCCTGGGTAACCTCGTCCAGCAATGTACGCGGAAAGAACACTGCCATGCCTAACATACTGCCATCCAGTGATTGTTTACCCCAACTGGCAATGTAAGTGTAAGCTGTGCCGGTAATATTGGTATTACCCTGCAATAATTCGGTGTCTTTGTGTTTTACCACACCCACCGCCATTTGCGACACAGACTGTTGAAAGTCCAGTGTTACATTCACCAGCGGACTGCCCGCTTGCATGGCAAAGGTTGCCGCCAGATCTTGCTCCCCGGCGGGACTTTTCCAGCCCTGATAATCAATACTGAAGGCGGATTGTAAAGCACTATTGTCCAAAATAGTGGCCGTGCGTTGGCTGGCATCACTGATCAGATGTAACGTCTCATCCTGCCACAGGCCAAAACCGCCAGCCCCTAATGAGCTTCCTACTTTGAGGATATCCATGCCCCAATCCTGCATATCATGGTATGAAGCATAACCGTCCTGCCCTACCTGTTGCAGTGCTACATCTGTTGTCAGCTTACCGAAAATATCAAAGCCATTGCGGTGATCCAGATAAATGCGATAACCGACCTGATCAGATTCAATACCTGGACCTTCGTAGCGTATCCAGTTTGAATGGTCCGTATAGTGCTCCGGTGGGCTTACCTGTTGTTGATTAACAAACTCACCACCCACATATTCTTTAAACTGGGTATCGGGATATTTTGAATGGGCCTGCCATTCGCCACCTTGTTTTGTGGCTATTTCCGCCTGTGTGCGTTTCACCAGTGCAGATTTTTGGGCACTGTGTGTTATTTCAATATGCCGGGTTTCAGCCGCCTTCAAAGGCACCACGACATAAAGCCCGTCGGCCTGGCCATCTAAATCTTTATCGGCCTGCTCCGCTTGCAGCGTTTCGTTGTCGCTACGCACGTTAAGCTGATGCGACTCGCCGTTCAACCCCAGGTCATAATAACTAAAATAAAGCACTTCTTCCGGGCGGGCAAAGTCGGATGGGTTGTGTACTTCGGCACTGGCTACAAGCGCAGCTTCTTTCTTGGCAGCAGATTGTGCCGCAGCGTCACCCGCCGGGATTTGGGCTGCATTATTGCATCCCACTATAGCGGCGCCAAGGATGACCGAAGATAACGCCCGAGTGAGCGTAGAGGCAGCGAATTTCATGATCTTCTCCCTACTGTAAATTAAAACTTGTACGCCTTCTTAACCAGGCCGTAAGTTAACTGATATGCAATCTGTTTTGCCTCATCGAAGCTGATTTGATGATTGCACACTAACTCCGCCAGGTAGCGGCAATCCACCCGTCTTGCCACGTCATGTCTGGCGGGAATGGACAAAAATGCCCGGGTATCATCATTAAAACCAACCGTATTGTAAAAGCCGGCCGTTTCGGTGGTCTGTTGTCTGAAACGCAGCATGCCTGCCGGGCTGTCGTGGAACCACCATGCGGGACCCAGTTTTAAACTCGGATAATGCCCGGCCAATGGCGCCAATTCGCGACTGTAGACGGTTTCATCCAGAGTAAATAAGATGATGTTCAAACGAGGATCATTGCCATATTTTGCCAACAAGGGTTTCAAGGCATTGACATACTCAGTATTGGAAGGGATATCTGCGCCTTTATCGCGGCCAAAACGGTCAAACACCTGTTGATTATGGTTGCGGTGTGCGCCAGGGTGAATTTGCATCACCAGGCCATCTTCAATGCTCATACCCGCCAATTCGGTCAGCATTTGCGCGCGGAAAAGCTCTTGTTGTGCTTCATCGGCCTGGCCATTAATGCAGGTAGCAAACAAGGATTCGCATTCCTGTTTGGATAAATCGGCAGTGCGCGCCGTCGGGTGCCCATGATCGGTAGCCGTAATGCGCCCGTGCGCTTTAAAATAAGCACGACGGGAGCGAATGGCATCCAGGTAACCCTGCCAGGTTTGGGTATTTTCGCCGGTGATTTCACCTAACTTCTCAATATTAGCGACAAAGTCTTCACGACTGGCATCCACTACATCGTCCGGGCGGAATGTACTCACAACCCGCTTTTCCATTTCCGTACCGGCAATATTGCGATGGTGCGGCAAGGCGTCAAGAGCGCCCTCTGTGGTAGCAATGAGTTCAATATTGAATTTATCCATCAGGGCCCGCGGGCGAAATTCCGGTTGCACCAGTTGACGGTTAATTTCGTCGTAGTACTCCATGGCGTTTTCGCTACAGAGCTTTTCATCAAAGCCAAATACGTTGGCAAAGGTAGAATCCAGCCAATACCCCGAAGGTGTGCCGGCAAACAAAAAGTAGTTTTGCGCGAAGATCTTCCAGACCGCCACCGGATCAACATCTCTGGATGCCTGCATATCGCCTTTTAATCCATGCTGGGGAATACCCAGTGTTTCCAGTGCAATCCCCTGGCTATAGAGCATGCGAAATACATAATGATCAGGCTTAATCAGCAGTGCGGTTGCATTGTCAAAGTTCTGATTTTCGTCAAACCAAGAAGGATCAGTGTGTCCGTGTGGGCTGATGATGGGCAGATCCTTAACGTCCTGATAGAGTTCTCTGGCCACAGCCACCACACTGGGTTCACTGGAAAGCAGACGATCCGGATGTAAATTAAGTTTAGTTCTGGTTTGACGCATGATGCGATCCTATTGCTAATGGCCCTAACGGCCTTGTTTAACTGTTTGAAATTAACTGTGCAGCGTCAATCGTCTTGCCGGCGATACTGACATTGTGTAATTCAAATTGATTGATATTCCTGACAATTGAAGATTTCGGCGACTCATTGAGAAAGTGGCAATTTTTCAGGGTCAGGTCGTAAATGGGCTTGCGTTCAAAGCCCTGAATATTAAAGGGACGAACCAAAATGTCCCGACATACCAGGTCTTCAATCACCACATCTCGCACGGTGGGATCAAATTTCCCGGCATCGCCTTCTTCGTAATAAAAATTAATCACGATAGCGGTTTTGGCTCTGCCCACGGTAATGTTTCTATAGCGGAAATGCTCAAGCTTACCGCCTCTGACAGAGTTGGTTTTAATGCGAATCGCACGCTCAAGATGTGGACTATCCATAACGCAGTTTTCCACGTAAAGATGATTAACGCCGCCGGAAATCTCACTGCCCACCACGACTCCGCCGTGACCTTCTTTCATATTACAGTTGGCTATTACCAGATTTTGGCAAGGTGTATTTAAGCGACGTCCGTCATTATTGCGACCCGATTTAATTGCGATGCAGTCATCTCCGGTATCAAAAATACAGTTTTCAATGACCACATGATCACATGACTCCGGATTGCAGCCATCGTTATTGGGGCCATGACTCAAAAACTTCACTTTGTTTACCGTCACGTTTTTACACAACACCGGATTCAATAACCAAAACGGAGAATCCTTAATCGTGATACCTTGCACCAATACGTTTTGGCAATCGTAAGGCTGAATAAAGGGCGGTCTCAAAAAGGCCCCATCGGCGTACTGACGCTGTGCTACCGGAACGCCGTCTTCCACATCCTGCATCAGCTTTTGTCGCGCGGGCTTTTGATCTTCTCCGGGAATGAGATCCCAATGTTTTTCCTTGTGCGGGCCCTTCCAGGGCCACCAGGTTTGATTGTCTGCGCCACCGGATAACGTACCTTTTCCGGTTATCGCGATGTTAGTTTGTTTATAGGCATAAATAAGCGGTGAATAACCCATTAATTCCATGCCTTCCCACCGGGTAAATACCGCCGGTAAATAGCGCTCGGGTTCTGGGATAAATTGTACGTCAGCACCTTTTTCTATCACCAGATTAACATTGGAAAGCAGGTGAACAGGGCCGGTAGGATATACACCTGGCGGCACAATAACTTTACCACCGCCTTGTTGGTGGCAGGCCGAAATCGCATCAGCAAACGCCTGCGTATAATCATTTGACTGGTTCTCTGGCTGATAGTCAGTTAACACAAAACGCTTCGCCGGGAATGTGGGTACGATAGTATTTTTGCGGATTTCATCCGCTCTTTGCCAGTCATGTATCGAATTTTGCGAGTTGTTCTGCGCTGTATCGCTGGTTTTTGCCAGCGGTAAAGTCGCACAGCCGGAAAAAATCGACGACGCGGTTGCCGCTATCACCCCTTTGCAAAGCTGTCTTCTGTTGAACGTCATAGTTTACCTTTTTGATATTAAAACCATTTTTGCCCTTACCATGCCAGCTTAATGCGCCGGGCACCAGACACGTCCTGTTTGGACAAGATGGCTATTAGTGTTGCCAGATAATGTCAAACTTCACATTGCCACCGGTGGCAATTATTCCTTAATGGCCCGAAGTTTGTCAATATTTTGTTAATGTAAAATTTGCCAATCTGGCACTATGCAATAATCCGATCTGTTCAGGATTCGTCAGACTGCAATGCAAACTCACCCTGCTGAATGCGCTGCCACCCCTGAATTAAGTCTTCCACCGATAAGTTGTACTTACGGCTGTCGATCGCTTCGGGCGTTAAGAACGGATTGTTCAGATCAATGATTTTTCTCTGCTGTAAGTTCGCCCGACGTAAAAAACGCTGTACTCGATCACTGCTGTAAAAAAAGCGGTCAAATTCACCGTCCTGCAACGCGCTCATCAATCCATGTTCAATATCCTGCGCCAGTTCAATACGGTTTTTGTTGACGAAAAAATAGGTGGGTAATGGATAGCGAATTATCAGGTGCTCTTCAACAGCGAGGGACAAGTCTTTATTTGCTTCTACTTCTGCCCAGGCTTCGGTGGCGCCTCTGGGAAAGGCATCAAAGCGCCCTCCTTCCAGCATGTGAAACAAGCCTTTCTTTTTGGAAGACAGCTCGACGGTAAATCCTGCGGAACGCAAAATGTCGCCATCTTTCCAGCCGCGTCCCTGCCCCATACTAATTTCAAGCAGCTGACTAACATCATTGATCTGACTAAACCGGGCGATTTCATCAGCCCGGATAATCATAAAACGCAAGCTCATCAGACCGCGATAGCCATCAATTCGCACCGGAATAAAGGTTTCTTCCTGCTCGGGAGAAGTCCCTCCCCAGAACACCGCGATAGTGCCATGCAACGCAGCCTGATATTGGGCATCTTTTGATAACCTGTCATTGGTCTGGACAAACTGATAAGGCTTGTCGCTGTAGCTCAATGCCAGTTTCAACAGATTCAACATGTAGGTATTGTTTTGCGCCCTGACTTTGTTGATACCAACTTGCAGATCCGCTGCCGATGATGTTGCTGACAACATTAAAACTAACATCAAAAAAACGATTTTACGGAACATAAACTGTCTCACTATCAATGGATGTTTGCAGCATTGCGATTTCTGTCGGTACATTTTTCAGGGTGAAGCAATCGCATCTTTTTGTGACGCTTCAGAATATCTACTTTGCTTTTTTACCTGCGCCTACCCGTCAGCAATAACCACTCGCTACCGGATGAATTAGTTACCTACTTTAGGGAATGAATCAGAATTTTTGCCTTCAGGCCCGGGCAACATATGCCCTCTCCTGTGACGGCGGAAAATTTCAGAAAACCCCAATTGCCACCGGTAGCAATTGTTTAACAAAGCAACAGGTGATGTCAACATGGAATTAACATCAAAATAACAAATTGCAATTTAAACGCATGTATTTCAATGATTTAAGGAAGTTTCCCAGTTTTCATTTCGATACATAAACACTGTCTTTAAAAAATAAATAACATATTTTTTACAAAAAACATTGCCACCGGTAGCAAGTTTGTATAAATTAAATGTGCCACCGGTGGCAGCAATAGTGAAAAAGTCGTGACATTAATTCGACAGCAATGCCAGGACAAAAATCTCAAACACGTAACTTCAGAATTTGTGAGCTAATAAATGGAAAATCAGTGTAGTAGGGTTTCAATTGGAAATTGGATAGGCAAAGTCAAACATCTCTTCGCCACCGGACTGGTATTGCTGAGTGTTTCTGCGCACGCCAATAACACCCAACACGATATTGACCAGGCAGTGTCACACATTCTGCAACAAATTGAATTACCCAACATCCCGGCGAGAGAGTATCAACTAAGCGACTACGCCGATGCAGAGTCATTGCAAAAAGACATTCTTCCGGCATTAAAACTGGCCATTGCGGATGCCAGCAAGCAAGGCGGTGGTAAAATCACGGTCCCCGCTGGAAAATGGTTTGTGGGTGGTCCGATACATCTGCAAAGTCGCATTGAATTACACCTGTCTGAAGGCAGTCATCTGTTATTCTCAGGAGAGCCAGCGCACTACCTCCCGGTTGTGGAACAACGCTGGGAAGGTACTGAGGTATTCGCTTACTCGCCATTAATTTATGCTAATCATGTCGAAGATATCGCTATCACAGGGACTGGCATTATTGATGGCAATGCAGACAGCCAGTTCCACGCCTGGTATCAGCAACAAGACGCGGATATTCGCGCCCTGAGAAAACAAGGATTCGATGGCGAACCGCTGGCCAAACGCGTGTTTGGCAAGGGCCACTATCTGCGCCCGGACCTACTGCAAATATTGAACGCAAAGCGCGTCTTACTGGAAGGTTACACTGCACTGAATTCTCCGTTTTGGGTAAACCATATTGTTTACACCGAACATGCCACATTGAGGGATCTCAAAGTAGACAGTCATTTTCCCAATAACGATGGTGTTGATGTTGACTCCTGTAGTCTGGTGTTGGTGGAAAACAACCACTTCAGCACCGGTGACGACTCTATAGTGATCAAGTCAGGACGCGACCTGGATGGTCGTAACATTGCCAAACCCAGTCACTCTATCGTGGTACGCAACAATACCATGGGTGGCGAAGATGGCCTTGGCCTGGGCAGTGAGATGTCAGGCGGCATTTACGACGTGTACTTCCTTAATAATACATTGGTGGGCGGCAGCGCCGCTTTTCGCTTCAAGGCCAATCCCGACCGGGGCGGTAAAGTTGAAAATATCTATATTCAACAAGCCACTGTTGGGCAATACGATCACCTGTTTTGGTTCCAACTGGACTACCCCAGCCAATGGGGTGGCAACTTTAGAACCCAGTACAACAATATTTTCTTCAATGACATCAACGCAGCCCAGGTGGATACCGTGTTCTTTATGCGCGCACCTGACGACTGGCCGCTGGGCAAAGTGCAATTTCAGCAGGTTAATGTGGAAAACGCTGAGCATATTTTCGATGTCAAGAATGTGTCCGATTTAGATCTGCGCAAGGTCAACATCGGCAAGTACCAGATTACTGGTCAGCTTCAATGGCTGGCGGAATAGTAATGACCCATAACTGCAACACAACATACATTACTTTTGCTAAGCGCCCTGGAGTGCTTACATCAGACTATACTTTCTTGGGAGGAAACTATGAATCACACAAAAACTAAACTTGCAGTACTGATTGCCCTCAGTCTGTCCAGTGCCACCTTGAGTGCACAACAGGCAGAAACTGAGGCGGCCGAAAACAACGAAGCGCAAAACCTGGAAGTTATTGAAGTTTCTGGCTACCGGGGCTCGCTGACTAAATCTTTGATGGAAAAGCGTTCTGCGGTTAACTCAAAAGAGTCAATCGCTGCTGAAGATATTGGTAAGTTTCCTGATTTGAACATTGCCGAATCGATTCAACGGGTACCTGGTGTTGCTATCTCCCGGGAAGGCGGTGAAGGCCGACAAATTACATTGCGCGGATTGGGGCCAACATTTACCCGTACAACCTTAAACGGCATGGAAATTCCGGCCAGTACCGACGGTACTGATTCAGGTGGTGGCGTAAATGGTGGACGTTCATTTGATTTTAACGTGTTTGCTTCTGAACTATTTAATCGCGTAGATATTCAAAAGACACCCACGGCCTCCATGGAAGAAGGTGGTATTGCCGGTACCGTAGATCTCTACTCTGCCAAGCCTTTTGACAATCCTGGATTTCATATTGCTGCATCAGCACAAGGTGGCTACAACGAAATCACCGAAGAAGTCGATCCTCGCATGGCATTTATGATCAGCGACACCTTTGCTGACGACACTTTCGGCGCATTATTATCAATCGCCCACTCTGAACGTACAGTACGTCAGGAAGGTTTCGGTACCGTGCGTTGGACAACACCTGTGCGCGACGGTGGTGGTATTTTCGCTGACACCAGCAATACCTCCGTCACCGGTACTACTGACACAGGTCCTTGTGAAGTTGACGGTGAAGCCGTGGATCCGGTTAACTGCTTATGGACACCCCGCCTGCCTCGCCCGGATTACTTCGGTAACGAGCAGGAACGACTGGGTGTCACAGCGTCGTTTCAGTGGGCTCCTAACGATGACCTGGTGATCACTTTCGATACACTGCAATCGACACTGGACAACGAACGTACCATGTACAATTTCTTCGAAATGTTCCGTAGTACTTTCGATGAATTAACACCTACCGCGATTACTGTTCACCCCAATGGCAAGCAGGTATTAGCCGGTACCTATGAAGGCATTAAATCGCGTATTGAGAGCCGTCAGCAAATTTCCTCTACAGACTTTAGCCAATACGTATTGTCAGGAACTTACAACATTAGCGACCGTCTGAGCATGGCTGCCATGTTTGGTACTGCAGAATCTGATGCCCGCTCTGAGCAATATCGTTACAACATGACCAACAACACGGCGCATACTTTCAGCTTTGACTTTAGCAATAATGCTAATGTGCCCACTCTGGATTATGGTTACGACGTTAACGATGCCAGCTTTTATGACTTGTCAGATGGTCGCCTGAGAGCCACAGATGTGCTGCGTGAAAACGATACAGCCAAACTGGATTTCACCTACATCGGTGATGAAGTCACTATTAAAACTGGTTTCGCCTTTAACGACCGTGTAGTGAACTACAGTGAAGAGCAAATTAACGGTTTCCCGGACCAGGCTTCCGCAGTAGGCTTTGCTGAAATTATGCCGGTAGATGACTTTGGCAGTGGCTTTGATGGCCCGCTAAATTCCTTTATTGTTGCCGATTTCGACGCTATCAATAATCAGTTACTGGATAAAACCTGGTCTCCGCGGAATGCCCAAACCTGGAAGGTACAGGAAGAAACCTCTGCCTTTTATCTGGAAATGAGCTCTGAGTATGATATTGCCGACATGGTATTGCGTAGCAACTTCGGTATGCGTTATGTGGAAACCACAACAACGTCTACCGGTTTAATCCAGGCAGATCCGGTCAGCATCGAAAACGATTATAAAAACTTCCTGCCTGCAATGAATCTGTCGCTGGACGCTACCGATGAAGTGGTCGTGCGTTTGGGATTATCTCAAACCATTACTCGTCCCAGCCTGAGTTCACTTAACCCTGGAAATCCCAGCTTTGATTACATCAATGGTCGTATAACTTCAGGTAACCCGTTCCTGAAGCCATTCGTGTCTGATAATGTGGATTTTGCCATTGAGTGGTACTTCCAGCCAGAAGCATTGGTTGCAGCCAACTTCTTTTATAAAGACGTTACCGACTGGATCCAAAGCTCCTCTGAAGAGCGTCTGGTGGATTCCGCTTACTATCCGTTTATCGACAACGACCCTCAGTACGATCCACAAATCGCACTGGACCCGCGGAGCATTCCTTATGAGCACATTACCAGTGTAAACAGTGATGAGAATACGCTAAACGGTATTGAGTTAGTGTATCAGCAACCGCTAACCTTCCTGCCTGGTCCTTTTGATGGATTAGGTGTGGTAGCTAACTTCACTAAAGTATCCAGTTCAGGGGAAATTACAGGCTTATCTGAAAACTCCTTTAACTTTACCCTGTACTATGAAAAGGATAACTACGGAGCCCGTATCTCTGCCAACAAGCGTGACGATTACATCACTGACTTTAGCGGCAGCAATGGTAACGTTGAGCACGGTACCACAGGACCAACGCATATCGATTTATCAGCGTATTACAACTACAGCGATAACCTGACGGTCACGCTGGAAGTGATTAACCTGACAGACGAATATGAGCGCTTATTCACCACAGGTGATGGCACGTTAAACCTGATGCGTGAGTACAACCACACCGGAACTCAAGTATTCTTTGGCGTACGATACAATATGTAATCAGCCCACCGGGCGACCTTAAAACCAGGGCAAAACTGCCCTGGTTTTTTATTTCTGTCATCAAAAAACATCCCGCATTTACAACCAAAGTTCAATTTAGCAATGCTCCGTAAGTAGCTAAGCTTGTATTAAATCAAGAAAAAACACATTGCCCGGTCGGCAGTATTTTGACTGGCGCGGCTTCGGAGTTTATTGATGCGATTGACCTGTTTTAGCATTTTTACATTTTTGATCAGCTTATCCTTTTATTCGCCTTTGGTACTTTGCCAAACGATGCTCTCCTACGCCGTAGCTAAGGATCAAACCGACGAACGCAGCCAATTCCCTATCAAACTATTGCATGCCATCGTGGCAGAGCAGGACACGCAACTCAACATCACGTCAATCCCGATAGACGCCACTCAACACCGGGTACTGCACCTGCTGGACAAAGGTCACATTGATATGGCGTGGTTTGCTGCGGACAAAGACAGACTGGCCAAATATCACGCGGTACAGATCCCCATTGCCAAAGGGCTTTTAGGTTACAGAATGCTTTTAGTGCATGATCACAACAACCTGGCCTTTACACCTATCACAGATCTGCAGCAACTTAAAAACTATACCTTTGTGCAAGGCCTTGGTTGGCCCGACAACCGGATTTTAAAACACCACGAATTAGGACTTTTAACCGTCAGTGACTATCATCGTATGTTTAAACTCGTGGATGCCGGCAGAATAGATATATTTCCCCGCTCAATTATTGAGATTTGGCAGGAACTCGACTCGCACCAGGCGCTGAATCTGACGGTAAATGACTCCGTGGCATTACACTACCCCAGTGCCCTGTATTACTTTTTCAGAAAAGAAAATAAACAACAGGCCGAAATCATTCGCCGCGGATTTGAGAAACTGATTGATTCCGGAGAATATGATCTGTTGTTTAACGCCTATTTTGGCCAAATTTTACAACGCTCAAACCTGGCAACAAAACGCATTATTGAAATGGACAATCCCTATTTTGAGATACCGGAATCACAGCGCCACTACTTTTACAGTCTGAATGACATTGGCAAAAACCCAAGACATGCAATGGCAAGTAATAGTGCTACAACCAAAGATGCAAAACTAGCAGAGCTCTAAACACATATAACACGCAGAATATGCCATTCTTAGTCTCAAGGTGGCAATAGTTGTAACCGGCAAAAAGTTTCCGCTACAAACCATTATCATTAAAAGGTCTTGAGAATTACGCCTTTGGAAAATCTAGAATATTCAAACCAAGACTCTCCACACATGTAATACATCGCTTTTTATTTGTATCGCCTTTTTCTAAATATCAATATAGCAACCCCACAAATCTGTGCTTTCCCCCTCCCTGTACATCCGAAACAGCCTTATTAAACATTTAAACCAAAACGACTTTTTTTATTGTTCCTCCCGCAAACGCATAAAATTGGTGAGTTTTTTGCAGAAATAAGTGCTCTTACGAAGAATCCTACCAATAAACAGGAAAACAAACATGAAAGTTGAAAATAGCGTACAGTGGCCTGCTAAAGCACATTCTGGCGTATCAGGCGCGTCTGTTTCAGCATCTAAACCTGAAAAATATGACCCATCAAAAGGTATTGCCATTGGAACGGGTACCTCATTGATGCACAAACTTCCATTGCCGCACGAATTACAGAAATTTGAACCCGCTCCAAAAGCCCATGAATTAAAACTTAATGCACTTTCACCCGAAGACACAAGAACAATGCTGCTAACTAAAGGGCAACAGCGAGACGTTACTGCTATTGCTTATGTAGATGGGAGACCTGCAATGATGTTTGGTGATAGTATCACCAGCCGAAATAATTTTGGTTACATCGCATTGGCCAGCAACGGCAATCACAGTCAGGCAAAACAGGCATTAAAAGAACAGTATGGCGATCGAGTTGAAATTATTGAGTTTTCACCTACCAGTGCACCAACTAACGCAGAAGCATTCGAATTGTTCAACCAAAAGTCCTATAGAGAATTTGTCGAACGTGAATACCATTTAGAGCGACAAAATCAAAGTAATGCTGCAAAGCAACAGTTGGAAATGCATCAAAAACACCTACAGCGTCAAAACACACCCGTTGATGCAGTTTTTACAATGAATGGGGTTATTGTTGCCAGTTTAGGCGCAGACAATTCGACGGATTTACACCGGGGCAATCTACTTATGACTCTTGATGAAATGGGATTAAGCAGCGATGTAGCTAAAGCACTTTATGATGATACTGTGGGTAAGAAATTGTCTACAAAGGAACTAAGGTCAATTTTCGAACAGAATTTACCCGGTCAATACAATATAGAATTCCCCCACTCCGAAGCATCGATAACCCGCGAACAAATAACCAACCAGGCACGGTCTCAATATGCACAAAAGGTTGAAGAATACAGTAATAGATAAACCAAATTAAACCTGGCAACCTGTACTAAAAAACAACGAGGAAGTGACATTTCTGGTTCTAAATAACGAAATGTCGTATCCCACATACAGAGAATCGTTTACTACTGAATATCGATTTTATTTATTTCATATATTAAACAATGAGTTAAATCATCCTCTACTTTTCTACATTTAACTGGCACGAGTTTTGTTGTCTTTGTTTAACGCAAAAGCAAAGTCCAGGGAAGACTACAACCAGCGTTGAACCCTGCCACAACAACAGTCACACCGGTACTCACAAATAATGACAGATTCGAACAATATCCATGTTGCAGATAAATTACGCATTGAGAATTCATCCAGACTGCACCCGACAATGCCAAATATTAACAAAGCCCCCGTGTGGCTGATCATCACCGTAGTGATGTTGAGTATGCTTCCCGACACATTGAATATACTTGGCGTTGAACTGGGTGTGTCACCATACTCACATAATGCAGCACAAGTAGATAGTCATGCTCTACTGGCAGAAAAAGCTCAACAAATGATTTTGTTTAACCCATCAGCATCCAATGCAATATTCGTCAACCACATGTTTTATGGTCTCAACGGCGCCTTTTGGCATATGATGCTGGAGCTAAGTGCGGTAATGGTTGCAGTAATTACCGCAATATTAGCTTTTGCCCACTATAGAGTTCAGCGTAATTTTGTTGTGCCATTTATTGGTCTGGTATTGTTAGCTGCAGGTGGTATGGATATGTATCACACTGCCGCTGCATCTCGGCTTATTGAGGTCTCTGCACCAGATTCGCAGCTTATCCCATTCACTTGGGCAGAAGCTCGAGTATTCAGCGCCCTAACACTATTATTTGGGGTGTTTTTACTGCTGTTTACACGGCTCAAACAAAGCCAACATATTCCAATATTAATCACTACTACCATATTTTTATTTATTGCAGCAGCAGCAATAATTGCTATAACCAGCTCCAGTGCGGAACTACCTCAAAGTCAATTTGAAGATGCACTCATCAAAAGGCCCTACGATGTAATACCTCTTATATTGTATATAGTGCTTGGAGCAATATTATTGCCCATATTGAACCGCCGTTCCCCATCCATTTTCTACTCCAGTCTCATATTGAGCATGTTGCCTCAGGTTATGGCTCAGATTCATATGGCATTTTCGTCTGAAGTACTTTTCGACAATGGATTCAATATCAGTCATGGTTTAAAAACTTTGTCATACCTTATCCCTTGTTTAGGGATAGTTCTCGACTATGTTGCTATTGCTCAACGAAGTAATTTAATGTCAAACAATTTGGAGCAGATGCACGAGGAAATTAAAACCCAGGTGGCAAAATCAGTTGCGGAACTTAAAAACGTGGCCGAAGATGTAGGTCATAAAGCTGTCGCATTGGCCAGTTCTAGTATTGCATTGAGCGATTTAGTAAACCAACAATCCCTTTGTACCGCACAAAGTGCTTCAGCAATGGAAGAAATGACCTGTTCCGTCGGCGATGTTAGTAACAATGCGAAACAAGTTGCCGGAACAACACAATCTGCCAACAACAACGCCAGTAGTAGTAGCGAAACAGTTACCCAAAGTATTGGTTCACTGACCCAAATTGCTGAAGCAGTTTCCGTAGTTTCTACAAAAATAGAATACCTGAATGACAACAGTGAAGAAATTGGGAAAGTAGTTTCCGTTATAGATAGCATTGCTGAACAAACCAATTTACTTGCGTTAAATGCCGCCATAGAAGCAGCGCGAGCTGGAGAACATGGTAAAGGCTTTTCAGTAGTTGCCGATGAAGTGCGGGGGCTCGCTCGTAAAACCCAAAACGCTACCAATAAGATTGCACAGACAATCTCCAGTAATCAAATTGAAACTCAACAGTCAGTTGAAAGCATGAGACAGAGCATGGTTCTGCTTGAAGAAGGCACTGAACTTGCCTCCATAGCTAAGAAAAATATGGAAGATATTGTCGACAGCTTCGAACAGGTTAGTTCAATGATTTCACAAATTGCCACTGCGAATACACAACAGGCGATTGTGGCACGAGATATCTCACAACAATTGAACCACATTAACAACATAAGCTCTGAGATGGTAAATACTATATCTGAAGTAACTTCTGCTTCAGAACACCTTTCACGACTTTCAGAAACAGCTCAAAACCTCGCTCAATCATTAGATTTAAGCAATCATAAAAGATAGTTCTCTCAATGAAGTCATTTCAGGCGTTTTCATAATGCCTGACTTACCCACATTTAAATTTAAAGCAAAAAAGTATGTTTTTTTGGACGATTAGGCAACAGTGCTATTGATGTCGTCGCTATTATCAGCCGCCGTAGAATGCAAACGACCGAAAACCTCATAGGTGTTTTTGAAGGCTTATTTTCAGATTTTTTAGTTTATGAATTACACATATAGTCAACTTAAGGGTTTAAACCTTTTACTACTCAACATTACACATGAGGCCGTGCTGGGGTTCAACAGATTCGGAGAAAACGTATTTGCGAATAATGCCGCATCGAGACTGACGGGTTGGACAGACAAGGAACTGACCGGTAAAAGAGCTCATGACATTGTAGGTTGTGATTGTGATAGTAGAAGCGGCCTTCTAAAGCCAGACGATGTAATCAACAAAGTCCTCCAGGACGGTCAGACTCGACGCTATTCGCAATGGACTTTATGGCGAAAAGATGGTACAGACTTTCAGGTACAGTTGTCTTGTACCGCTTGGCTGGAAGATAAAAAAATCATTGGAGCTCTACTGTTTTTTAGAGATATAAGCGCATCAATAATTCAGGAACAAAAGTTAAATAGTGCATTAATTGAAATTCAAAGGCTGCGTAATCTTCAAGGAGATCAAATTGATAAGCCCGGTGATTTTGACACAAATGATGGTTGCACTCCTGAGCTTATTGGAGAACATCACAAAATTAAACAGGTTTTAAACGAAGTAAAACAAGTAGCAACAACCTGTGCAACGGTCCTTATCCACGGAGAAACCGGAACCGGCAAAGAACTCATTGCCCGGATGATTCATAGACAAAGCAATCGTTCGGGTCAACCACTCATAAAACTAAACTGCGGGGCAATTCCTAGAAATCTCGTTGAAAGCGAGTTATTTGGACATGAAAAGGGGGCGTTTACCGGAGCTTTACATGCTCGTGCTGGCCGATTTGAGATGGCCCACAAAGGGACACTGTTTTTAGACGAAGTTGCCGAGTTACCTATGGATACTCAAATAAAGTTATTGCGAGTAATTCAGGAGCAGGAATTTGAGCGTATCGGTGGTAACAAGCCATTAAAGGTAGATGTCAGGATTATTGCCGCATCACACAAGGATCTGAGTGCATTGTGTCGTTCAGGTTTATTTCGCTACGACTTGTACTATCGACTAAATGTTTTTCCTATGTGGATACCTCCTATTCGAGAGAGAATTTCGGACATCCCTTTAATAATATCTTACACCCTAAAGAAGTTGGAAAATAAGCTCAACAAAACACTAAAAGAGTTAACTCCGGAATCAATGCATAAAATGCTGGCTTACCCCTGGCCGGGCAATATTAGAGAAATACAAAATGTTTTGGAGCGTGCAGCGATACTTACACTATCTCCGAATATAAAAATTAACGACGAGTTTATCGCACCTGAACTGGCCAACAATTCAGGGGTTATTTCTCACCCGAACAAAGTTGTAGATTCAGTCGGAAAAAATAACCTAACCAGCCTGGCAGAAGTAGAAAAGCAACATATTGAAGAAACTTTAAAAGCCCTAAACGGCAGAATTTCAGGAAAGTTAGGCGCGGCTACAATTCTAAAAATTCACCCTAATACACTTCGTTCAAAAATGGAAAGGCTCGGCATCAGTACAAGTAACACACCAACAAAATAAACACATATAGCTATCTTAAATTGAGTTTACCAGCCTTCAACAGACCACATGAAACTGACTATGTTGAACTATCCAGGGCTGTTTTACATGTTTATAGATTTTGAACACGAGAATAAAATATGCGAGTTTTAAATGGAATAATGGCACAGCATACATTCACCACTAAGATCGAATACCAGGGAAATCTGAGCGGACCAAGGCATTTTGGCAAAACAGGACAACTTCACTTTCTCGAAAAAGGAAACGTCAGGATACTGATACAAGGTAAACAAGTAATACAAGTAGACCGGCCCGCTATTGTTATTGTGCCAGCAGCTGTACCTCATATGATTGAAAGCATCGGTGATCTGCCTGTAAAAATGATAAATGCCAGTATTTCATTATCTACGTCACAAGACTCATTTATCTTCGCCGCCTTACCTGACTATTTTTATTTCCAGTTAAACCCTGAATGTAAAATTTCCTGTACTGCAAAATGGCTCATAGGTGAAATCACTGAGCAGCGCTTTGCCCGACAATCCATGTTGGACAAATTAACCGATATTTTCGTGTTGCAAATTTTCAGGTTTGCAATAGAAGAAGGTCTGATTCAACAGCAAATGTTAACAGCCGCACATCATCCCTTACTATCTCGGGTAATCAAAGAAGTACACCAATTCCCTGCAACAAACTGGAATCTCAATAATATGGCGAAAAAAGCAGCAATGTCACGAACCCGATTTGCAAAAAGCTTTAAAGAGATTCTCGGCCAAACCCCCAAAGATTACGTTACAGATATCAGACTCGCCAAAGCCCAACGACTATTATTAGCAGACAAATCTTTAAATTTTATCGCCAGTGAAGTTGGTTATGAACATCCATCGGCCCTCACCCGAATTTTTAAAAAAAAGCTCGGTCAGACACCTCGTCAATGGTTGAAACTCTCACAAAAAATGCAGTCACAAATCCAACCTCTGTAATTAGTTTTGGTTCGGAGCATTGGTATCGCTGAACTGAAAACGTTTACTACAAACGCCGGGCCCCAATAGTAACAGCAAATTATTCAGGCATTAAAAGGAGTTACCTTTGCTTCAACCTGCCCCCTAGAAATTGCATTTTCTAAACTGATTTTTTCAAAGTTAGAAATTCCCGATTGCAACAGTGCATCTCGACACAAATAAGAAAAACTATTTCTTCCATGATGTTTGGCTCTATACAAAGCAACATCCGCCAGATTAAATAAACTATTCAGACAGGGTACCATTTCGCAATCAACAGGTACTGTGCCATGCCCAACTCCAAATGAACAAGTTATTGAATTATGGCCATTTTTTGAAATTTTACTGAACTCAATTTTAAGAAGCCCATTTATTTTATAAATCAAATCCGTTAGTTGTGTTTGTGATGCTTTTTCAACCAAAACCAAAAACTCTTCACCTCCCCATCTAAATCCATGCACATCCGAAGAACTAACAGCTCTGAGCACCTTACCGACGACTTCAAGAACCTGATCGCCTGTATCATGCCCAAGTTCGTCATTTATTTTTTTAAAGTAATCAATATCAATTAATATTAACCCTAATGAAGCTAAACTAGTGTCCCCTTCCCTTTGCTCAAGGGTGTTAAACAATCTGGCTTTTTCACTTGTCAGAAATTTAAAATAGCGCCTATTGTAAAGACCTGTTAAATAGTCAGTTCTACTTTCTCGTTCAAGTTCATCTTTTATTGCCTGCAGTGATTTTATTGCGTCTGACAGACTTGAAGTTTTCTTTTTGACCTCTAACTCTAATTTCTTTTGGTTGACTAATAGTTCAGTTTCCTTTCGCTTTCTCAAATACTCAATTATCAGAAGTAATAAAACAAAAACCACTGAATAACCAAAATATGCCAACGAACTTTTCCAAAAAACAGGAGGCACTTCTAAAACAATGGTTAATTCATTTTCAATATTTTTTCCATAGCCATCTCGACCTTTAATACGGATTCGATGAATACCCTCTTTAAGGGGAGAAATACTTAATGTACCATTGGCCATTTTCCTCCAATTATTAGGCATCTCATCGTCGCTCATCCAGTTATAATAATACTCCTGGTTCCGCGGGTAGGCGTAATCATCTATATAAAATCTGATTTCAATGGCGGCGCCATTCTCGACCAAATAATGATTGTTCCCAGATAATTTTGTTGGTTTTAAATTTAACTGGCTGACAATATCTGTAACGCTATCTACATGTATTTTTGCTGTACTCGCTTCTACTTCACCGAGGTAATTGTCAATATTGACCTGATTAAAACCATTACCGCCACCAAAATATAACTTTTCATCGATTGTACTTTTAAAGTATGAACCACTATTAAAATCAGCCCCCTGCAAGCCATCTTGTTTTTTAAAATTAACAACTTTGCCTTGTCTTAAATTGATAGCGGAAAGACCTTTTGAATGGCTTAACCAGAGCAAATTATCTTTACCACCACGCAAGCTTCCATAAACAGAGTCAGACACCAGTGTGGAAGTGCGAACATTAAACAATTTTGTTTCTATCTGACGCCTTGAGGCATCCAGTTCAACAATATAAACACCGTTATCTTGTGTCGAAATGGCGTATGTATCCATTCTGCCCAGCTTGGTAATACCCATTACTCGTTCAATACCCAATCTGGAAAAATTGACTTTGTCAGAGAAATAATCCTTGTCAGTCTTCAGGCTGACGGACTCTGCACTTCCATCGTACAAACCCAACAACAAACCGCCATTATTCATTGGCGCAAAACTGGTTATATAATTTGAACTGATTGTTTGCGAAGAATGCCCGGTTGCTGCAATTTGAAGCAAAACACCTGATTCAACCTGATACTGGTAAAGCCCGCCACCAAAAGTCGTAAAAAGTATGGAACTGTAATCCTGGGACTTAATGGCACTAACGGAGTCACTCTGCAATACATTGTTATTACTTTTATTTATAACAAGATCAAGCAATCCATTTCTGTTAAACCGCAATATGCCGCTGGCATAAGTACCAACCCAAAGATTGTTTAGTGCATCAATATGTAATTCTACAACGTGTTTATTTTTCAGATTTTCCATTGGCATATTTTTTTGCGAAAAAATTCCATTGTTCCAGGTACCAATAATCAGTCCCCAATGTTCCGATTCAGCAAAAGCAGTAACAACACCACCTAATTCAATGTTTCCATCTGTTAGCTTAAAGTGGTTGAATAAAGAAAGGTCCCCCCAATACTGTTTAACACCAGAATTTGTGCCAAACCAAATAACATTGGAGTTATCAGTTAATCCTGACTGAATGAGAAAGGGTTTGAATATACTTGGTTAATTATTTCCAAACAATACTTCATGGCGGTATGTATCGCTTCCGGCACACCAGCC
>NZ_JBVTQY010000031.1:0-56672 GCF_055755215.1 Planctobacterium sp. R6 | reverse complement strand
CATTGCCTATACTTTTCAGGCAAAAAAGCCGAGTATCAATATCACTCGACTTTAAGCCTTATACAGATCTCAGGTTAATTACCTCAGAAATGCGTCGCCGAACAAAATAAAAAGGCCCTTTCCGGAGAAAGGGCCCTAATTTCTGTTAGCGTCTTGGTCCTGTTAATTCAGGCTTCTTAATTGTTTGGAAGTCGTTAACTGCAATAAGTTATAGCAGATAATTAAAAAGAATGACAAGTTTTTTTGTTTAAAAAAATATCAATAGTCGCAAAAGTTCTCTTTCCTGGCTTGTTTTTGTGTAGAATAGCGCGGTTTCTAAAATTCTCTCAACTGCCCATGGCGTAAGGTATTATGACCCAGCAAAGCAATCCGAATCCCCTAAAGAATGATCGTTATCTCAGAGCATTATTACGAGAACCTGTCGACGTTACGCCGGTATGGATGATGCGTCAGGCTGGTCGCTATTTGCCAGAATACAAAGCCACCCGCGCTCAGGCCGGTGATTTTATGTCATTGTGCAAAAATACCGAGCTGGCCTGCGAAGTTACGCTACAGCCTTTGCGTCGTTATCCCTTAGATGCTGCTATTTTATTTTCCGATATTTTGACCATCCCGGATGCGATGGGACTGGGGCTGTACTTTGAAACCGGTGAAGGACCCAAGTTTGAACGCCCCTTGAGCAATATGGCTGACGTTGAAAAGTTACCGATTCCCGATCCGGAATCGGAACTCGGTTATGTGATGGATGCCGTCAGAGCCATTCGCAGCGCGTTGCAAGGCAGTGTGCCACTGATAGGGTTTTCCGGTAGTCCCTGGACTCTGGCCACCTACATGGTAGAGGGTGGCTCAACGAAAACCTTTGGGAAAATCAAGAAAATGGCGTTTTCCGATCCCGCCGCCCTACACCTGTTGCTGGATAAATTAGCCGATTCAGTGGTGTTATACCTGAATGCCCAGGTTAAAGCGGGGGCACAATCGCTGATGGTATTTGATACCTGGGGTGGCGTGTTGTCGCCGCAGGCCTATAAAGAATTTTCCTTGCAGTATATGGAAAAAATCGTGGCCGGTCTGATCCGTGAAAACGAAGGCCGCAAAGTACCGGTAACCCTGTTCACCAAAAATGGGGGACAGTGGCTGGAAGCCATTGCCGCGACAGGTTGTGATGCGGTTGGACTGGACTGGACTACTGATATTGCTGATGCCCGCGCTCGGGTGGGCGACAAGGTGGCGATTCAGGGGAATATGGACCCTTGTATGCTGCATGCCCCGGTCGAGCGCATCGAATCGGAAGTTGCCTCAATTTTGGCCGGATTTGGTGAAGGCACTGGTCATGTGTTTAATTTGGGCCATGGAATTCATCCTGATATCGATCCGGAAAAAGCCGGTGCATTTATTCACGCGGTCCATAAACTGAGCGGCCAGTACCACAGATAAACAGGGGCAGCGGCGCGGCTTCAATTGACAGAACATCCGGTCTTTTATCATTGCGCTGCCTGAACACGGCGTTCAGGCAGCTGCAATTGTTACATTTTGTGAATGAAATAATTCATATAATTCAAGCAGTAAAGAAACTTTGCGTGATAGATCCAAAATGGACTATGATGTGGAGATGTCTATATAATTTCCACAAAAATTGTAGGGTGTAGCTAAATGTCCAGCGTACTGTTAGTTGAGGACGACAAGGAAATGAGCAGTTTGGTGGATGTGTTTCTGTCGGGAAATGGCTTTACCATCACACCGGTGGAAACCGCCAAAGACTGTTTTTCGCAGGTGGCGAAAAGTAATTTCGACCTCATTATATTGGATCTGACCTTGCCGGATGAAGACGGTCTGGTTATTTTGCGCAAGTTAGTGAAGCGCACAGCGACGCCGATTATGATCATTTCAGGCCGCAAAACTGATGATGACAAAGTGGCGGGCCTGGAGTTAGGTGCCAAAGATTACCTCGGCAAACCCTTTTCCCTCAAAGAATTACTGATACGGATCAAAAACGTGCTGGGACTACCGCTGGTTGTGGAAACTCAGGATGAAGATTTAACCTTCCACGAATACGTGTTGAGCCAAAAACGTCGGGCACTGTTTGACGTGGATGGCAATCGCATCGAACTGACTCAGCACGAGTTTAAAGTACTGGCCACTTTGGCGCGCAGATACAACGAGGTGGTGCCCCGTGAAGAAATCGTAGAACAGGTTTCTGATCTGGATATTCCGGAAAATAACCGCGCTGTGGATATCAGTATCAGCCGTTTACGTAAAAAATTAAACGACAATGAGAAACCGTTTCGCATCATCCAGACCATTCGCGGTGAAGGATATATGCTGCGCAACTAAGTCACATGGCTGTCAGGCACTGTCTGGCATGCCCTTTTCGATAGTGCGAATTAACCTCAGGGTCAGTCGCCCGGTGGATTCTTTCGCCTGTTTTGCTTTTTTCTGTAATTGTTCGGCAATTGCCCAGTCAATGTGACGCTGCACCAGCGCTGAAGCGTCATGCTGTTTTTGCTGTAAGGCCTGCAAAACTGCCTCACTGTATTGAGCGTTGCCCAGCGCAATACTGATGTTGCGTTGCCAGGACTGAAAGCCAATACGTCTGATGGCAGATCCCTGCATCTTGTTCAGAAAGGTTGACTCATCCCATGCAAACAGTTCGAGTAAAGTGGCCTGCGATAAATTGTGGCGGATTTTAAAATCCGGTTCGTCACTGATCTGAGCATAGCGATTCCACGGACAAATCAACTGGCAGTCATCGCATCCATAGATACGATTGCCGATGGCGCGACGAAATTCTTCGGGAATGTCACCTTTGTTTTCGATTGTCAGGTAACTGATACAGCGCCTGCCGTCTACCACATACGGGGCCACAATGGCCTTGGTGGGGCACACAGTAATGCAGGCTACACAACTACCACACTTCTCTTCAGTTGGGGTATCTGTTGGCAAAGGCAGGTTGATAAAAAGCTCCCCCAGAAAAAATAGCGAGCCGGCATGGCTGTTCAGGGTCAGGCTGTGTTTACCGGTCCAGCCGATCCCCGCTTTTTCTGCCAGTGCGTGTTCCAGCACCGGAGCCGAATCCACAAAGGGCCGCCACTGCGCTGACGGTACCAGCTCTGATATTTTCTCCCCCAGCTTTTTTAGCCGGTTACGCATCACTTTGTGATAGTCTCTGCCTGTGGCGTAGCGACTGATATAGGCCCGTTGATCATCTTTCAGGTTTTTAGCAAATTGTGCATCATCGGGCAGGTAAGCCATGCAGACACTGACAACGCGCAGGGTGCCCGGCACCAATTTAGCCGGGTCCAGGCGTTTGTCGGTATTCTCGGTTATCCAATGCATATCGCCGTAATATCCATTGTCTAACCAATTCTGTAACGTTATTTTATGACTTTCCAGGTTAATATCAGCGATACCTACTTGCTGGAACCCAAGTTCCTGGCCCCAGATTTTAATTTTTTTGCTGAGCTCAGTATAAGTATCGTCGGGAAGGGCAGACATTGAAAACCTTTAAAAACCTATTTCAACGAGAGAGTTTAACACACAATATTTATACCGCAGACCAGGTTCGTCTGGTGGAGCCGCGCGCCGCTGAACTGGCGGGGATCAGTCTCTACCAATTGATGGAAAACGCCGGTGCGGCTGTTTACGAACTGATAATTAAACAATATAGCCATGTTAAAAAACTGATTGTGCTGGCAGGACACGGAAACAATGGTGGTGATGCCTATGTGGTGGCACGACTGGCACTGGAAGCGGGGTTGATGTGTGATGTGTGCGAATTGGGCAATCCGCAAAAGCTGTCTGCCGATGCCAGACTGGCGCGCAGTAAATGGCTGAGCCAAAAAGGTGGAACCCGCACAGCCCACAACCTGGATTTCAATCAGTATGATCTTTGTGTCGATGGGATGCTGGGCACAGGTATTAAAGGCGCCGTTAAAGCTCCTTATGCCGAAGTGATTTCGCGCCTCAACGACAGTGTTATTACCGTAGTCAGCATCGATATTCCCTCCGGCATGAACGCCGATACAGGCTATGCTTCAGGCGTTGCAGTGCAGGCCGATGATACCTGCACCTTTGTGGGCATTAAAAGCGGCCTAAAAACCGGTGAAGGCAAACAGTATTGCGGCCATCTGCACTTTTTTGACCTGGGAATTGGTCGTGAGTTTCAACGTATTGCAGTGCAGGTAGGTAAAATCATTGACTTTCAGATGCTGCCGCCCTTACCCAAAAGACGCATCAACGCCCACAAAGGCGCGATGGGAAAATTACTCTGTATTGGCGGCAATGAAAGTTATGCCGGCGCAATCCGACTCACCGCTGAAGGTGCGTTGCGCACCGGAGCCGGACTGGTTAAAGTGTTTTGTCATCCGGGCTCGCGTTCTACTATAAACGGTACTCGTCCGGAAATTATGGTAGAAACCCGTACCGAACAACTGGCTGATACCTTGTCCTGGGCCAATGCCATTGCCATTGGGCCAGGTCTTGGAAAAGATCTGTGGTCTGTGACTTTACTGGAGGCCACGTTGCAGCATAGCCTGCAGTTTCACAAACACCTGGTGATTGATGCCGATGCCCTGAACCTGATTGCTGAACATTATCGCCTGGCGATCCCGAAAAATCTGGCAATTATTACACCTCATTCCGCTGAGGCTTCGCGTTTGTTAAAATCCACCCCCAATGCCATTGAATCTGATCGCTATCAGGCGGCGGCTACCCTGACTCAACATTTTGAGGCTGTGGCTGTGTTGAAAGGTGCGGGCACGCTGATCGCATCCCAGGAAAACACCTGGGTGTGCAACAATGGCAATCCGGGTATGGCCACCGGAGGTATGGGGGATGTGTTAACCGGTATTCTGGGGGCTCTGCTGGCCCAGGGAATGAGTAACCGCCTGAGTGCCCTGTACGGTGTTTGTCTGCACAGTTGCGCGGCTGACCTGGCAGCACAAGAAAATGGTCAGATTGGCTTGTTAGCCAGTGATTTGTTCCCATATATACGTCGACTTATTAACACCGAAAAACGCGATTGATCCGGAGTGCGTTCACATGAAACAAACGATTCAGAGTCGTTCCGAACAGGATACGGAACAACTCGCACAAAACCTCGCCCGGTTTTGCCTGCAAAACCCCGAGGCCTGGACAATTCACCTGAATGGCGATTTGGGCGCCGGGAAAACCTGTTTTAGTCGGGGATTTATCGCCGGACTTGGCCATCAGGGCAGTGTAAAAAGTCCTACCTACACCCTGGTAGAGCCCTATGATTTAGGTAGCTTTAAAGTGTTTCACTTCGATTTGTATCGGCTGGCTGATCCGGAAGAACTGGAATTTATGGGGATTCGGGATTATCAGCAACAGGACACGATTAATCTGATCGAATGGCCGGAAAAAGGTGCCGGTTGGCTGCCAGCCCCGGATCTGGAGATAACTATTGAGTTTACCGACCAAGGGCGTAGTATAGAACTTCTAGGAAGGTCTCCCAAGGCAAGGGAACTGATACAACAATTAAAATAATATGTATCAATGAAGATATTGTTGCGCTACTGCCTGCTGGTTTTTTTGTGCTATCCGGTTAGCGGAGGGCTTGTCGCGCCTGAAGCTCATGCCAGCAATAATTCCATCAACAGTGTTCGCATCTGGCCTTCGCCCACCAATACCCGCGTTGTACTGGACTTACAGCAGCAACCTAAATACAGCTGGTTTACCCTGCAGAACCCCCACCGACTGGTTATTGATTTAGCCGATACCAAAGGCGATTTGGATTTTGCAAAAATTGATAACAGCAGTGAGCTAGTTAAAAAAATCCGTTACAGCCGGCCAAAGGCCAATGGCGATGTGCGCATAGTGCTGGAACTGGACAAGAAGGTCACCCCGCAAATATTCTCCCTGCAACCCACTGCGCCATATGGCAACCGTTTAGTGGTCGATTTACCTGACGAGCGGGATTCGCAGCGCAATATGATCGAGCAGCCGGTGAACAAACGTCATCAGGACATTATTATCGCGATAGATGCCGGGCACGGTGGAGAAGATCCCGGCTCAATAGGCCGTGGTGGTACTTTTGAAAAAAATGTCACCCTGAAAGTGGCACGGGAGCTGGCAAAACTGGTGGATGGCGAACCGGGGATGCGCTCTGTATTGATCCGCACCGGCGATTATTATCTGACACCCAATCGCCGGCCTGAAATTGCGCGGGAAAAGAAAGCCGATTTATTTGTGTCAGTACACGCTGATGCCTTTACGCAACCACAACCCAATGGCTCATCGGTATGGGTTTTATCCACTGGCCGGGCCAACAGTGAGTTAGGTCGCTGGCTGGAAAACACCGAACAGCATTCCGAGCTGTTAGGCGGTGCTGCTGAGGTGATCCAGGATACCAACAACGAGCGCTATTTAACGCAGGCACTGCTGGATATGTCCATGGACCATTCCATTGCCACCAGTTATGACGTCAGCCGCAATATATTATCTGAACTTAAAGGCATGATGAAACTGCACAAGAAAAGCCCGCAGGCAGCCAGTCTGGCAGTGTTAACATCGCCGGATATCCCTTCGGTGCTGGTGGAAGTGGGGTTTATTTCCAATCCTAAGGAAGAGAAAAACCTGAACTGGCGTAAACATCAGCAAAATCTGGCTCAGTCTATCTTCAAAGGGATACGGTCACACTTTTTAAACAGCCCACCTGATGGTACGTTATGGGCAAAGCAAAGACCTAAAAATCGCACCCACCGGGTAGAACGCGGAGATTCCCTCAGCGAACTGGCTTTGCGTTATAATGTCAGCGTTAACAATTTAAAAAAGGCCAACAATCTCAATACTGATATTGTCAGAATAGGCCAGGTTTTAAATATTCCGCAAAGTTAAACAACGAGTCGAAGTCTCTTGCCGATAAAAGTGTTACCCGCCAGGTTGGCGAACCAAATTGCTGCCGGGGAAGTGGTTGAACGTCCCGCTTCCGTGCTGAAAGAACTGCTGGAGAACAGCATAGATTCGGGCGCCACACAAATAACTATCGATGTGGAAAAGGGCGGACATAAGAAAATCAAAGTAACCGATAATGGGTCGGGCATTGTCAAAGATGAATTAATGCTGGCGCTGAGTCGTCATGCCACCAGTAAGGTTGCTGAACTGGAAGATTTGGAGCACATTGCCACCCTGGGATTTCGCGGTGAGGCCTTGGCCAGTATCAGTTCGGTGTCGCGATTGACTCTGACGTCTCGTCCTGAACAACAAACCGAAGCCTGGCAAGCCCGAAGCGAAGGCCGCGATATGCAGGTGCTTGTTGAGCCTGCGGCTCACCCACAGGGCACCAGTGTGGAAGTGCTGGATTTGTTTTTCAATACGCCTGCCCGTCGAAAGTTTCTGCGCACCGAAAAAACCGAATTCAATCATATCGAAACGCTGTTCACGCGTATTGCGTTGAGCCGATTTGACGTGGGAATGAAACTACTACACAACGGCAAGTTAGTTAAATCTTTGCCTGCGATAACCTCAGATGACGAGCAGATAAAACGCATCCAGCAGATATGCGGCACCAGCGTTAGTCAGGATTTTTTGTATCTGGACAGCCAGTATCAGCAATTTCGACTGCTGGGATGGGTGTCCAGGCCCGGTGCTTTTCGATCGGTGAACGATACTCAGTATGTATTTGTTAATAACCGTATGATGCGCGATAAATTAATTCTGCATGCTATCCGGCAGGCATTTGAAGGGCAGTTACCGCCGGATAAATTTCCATTTTTTGTCTTGTATCTGACCCTGCCTCATCACGAAGTCGACGTGAATGTACACCCGGCGAAACACGAAGTGCGTTTTCATCAGGCGCGTCTGGTGCATGACTTTATCTATTCCGCGGTGAATGATGCTCTGAATAGCGGTGGTGCTTGCGCTGTTGAGCAGGCCGGGCCTGAGGCAACCGCGGATTCCGGGTCTGCTTTGACGGCAAAACCGGCTTCCCAAAGACACAATTATCAGCCGGACCGCGACTATATAAAACCGCTGCAAAGTTATACGCCGCAAACCGGACGGTATCAGGGTAGCTATAAATCTCAATCCGCAACCACCATTGAGGAAGCCGCGGGTAATTATACGCAACTTATGCGCCCACCTGTGTCGCAGACCGATGTTCCGCATCCAGAACATAAGGAGTCTGCTCAGGCAAAGTACAGCAGGGGGTTTGAAGTACCGGGAATGGGCTGGCTGTTACACAAGCAAGAGCAGGTTTATTTTGTACCGATGCAAAACTTGATTGTGCATTATTTGCAAGCTCGCTATCTGACTGAAAGCCCGGTATCTCAACCTTTGTTGTTGCCGGTCTCTGTCGTTAAAAACAGTCAGATTGACACTGAAACCCTGTGTCACAACGCCGCCCGAATAGGCATGAAGCTGGAACCTTATCACAATAAGTTGATACTGAAGCAGGTGCCGGTGGGGGCCAGAAATCAGCGTTGGCAGGATATTATAACGGCCCTGAGTGACGCTGACGAATGCACATTAGCTTCACTCTTGCACTGTCTGGCGCGGTACTGGCAACTTGACGGGCAGGTGGATACACAGCAATTATTCGAGCAATATACGCAAAGCGTGGCATTGGAAAACTTTGCGGAACAGGGCATTGTTCCCGTGCCACTTCACACATGGTTACAAGAATTTCATGGCAACTGATAAACAAGGGCTACCTAAAGCCATTTTCCTGATGGGACCCACCGCCTCAGGAAAAACGGATCTGGCGATTGAGTTGGTGCAAAGTGGGTTGTGCGAAATTATCAGTGTTGATTCCGCGCTGATTTATCAGGGCATGGATATCGGTACTGCAAAACCCACTGAGCAGGAACAACAAAAAGCGCCTCACCGCCTGATTGATATTCTGGACCCGGCTGAATCCTATTCCGTCGCCCAGTTTCGAGATGACGCGCTGCGTGAAATGCAGGATATTACGCAAACCGGGCGTATTCCCTTGCTGGTGGGCGGTACTATGATGTATTACAAAGCCCTGACCGATGGCATTTCCACGTTACCGGAAGCAGACGATACTGTGCGTCAGCAGATCAGTGCAGACGTTGAAACTCATGGCTGGCAGGCATTGCATCAGGAATTGCAGCGCATCGATCCGGTATCTGCAGCCCGTATTCATCCCAATGATCCACAACGACTAATGCGCGCTATTGAAGTATATCGGATATCGGGAAAATCCATGACAGAATTGACGGCAACACGGTCGTCATCTATACCCTATAATATACTTCAACTTGGGATCGCCCCCGAGGATCGAAGTGTATTACACCAACGTATTGAACGCCGCTTTGATATTATGCTGGAAAATGGCTTTCAGGATGAAGTTGAGCGGTTGATGCAACGCACGGATTTGCATCTGGATTTGCCGTCTATGCGGTGCGTTGGTTATCGTCAAATGTGGTTATATCTTGTAGGAAAGTATGATTTTGACGAAATGCGATACCGTGGTATCGTCGCTACAAGGCAATTGGCCAAGCGTCAATTAACCTGGCTGAGAGGTTGGCCGGAGTTACATTGGCTGGATACGTTTGCCGATAATAACGTTAACAGGGTCAAAGACTTATTCTCAAAGTTGTAACTTGAATTTGCTGTGGTAAGACCCAAATATCAGGAGTGTATACAGTCCAGGTAAATCCTGTATACTGTATTTGACTTGCCCAATTGTGGGCAGCACACACAACCAGAACAACAAAAAAGATAAGAAGAACAAGAGGCTGAAAATGGCTAAGGGACAATCACTACAAGACCCGTTTTTGAACGCTTTGCGTCGCGAACGTGTTCCCGTGTCGATATATCTTGTAAATGGCATCAAGCTGCAGGGACAAATTGAGTCCTTCGATCAATTCGTCATTTTGTTAAAAAATACGGTAAGCCAGATGGTTTACAAGCATGCAATTTCTACTGTCGTACCGGCCAGAGCGATTCCAATGGTTGCGAACGATCAAGGAGATGGAGATAATATTCAGTCTGAATAATTACCCAATCAAGGAAATGAAGCTTGTTTGACCGTTATGAAGCTGGTGAACAGGCTGTATTAGTACATATATACTTCTCCGATGAACAGAGCAAAGAAGATTTGCAGGAATTGCAAATGCTGGTGTCATCGGCAGGTGTCAATGCAGTTGATATAGTCACGGGGTCTCGTCAAAATCCGGCCCCAAAATATTTCGTGGGCAGCGGTAAAGCGGAAGAGATCGCTAACGCCGTACGCGCCAATGATGCTGATGTGGTGATCTTTAACCACAGTCTTTCCCCTTCCCAGGAACGCAATCTGGAGCAACTCTGTAAGTGCCGGGTGCTGGACCGTACCAGTCTGATCCTCGATATTTTTGCGCAACGGGCCAGAACTCACGAGGGTAAGTTGCAGGTAGAGCTTGCTCAGCTTAAACATATTTCTACCCGCCTGATTCGGGGCTGGACGCACCTTGAGCGCCAAAAAGGCGGTATTGGTTTGCGCGGTCCGGGTGAAACTCAGCTAGAAACTGACCGGCGGTTACTGCGGGAACGCATCAAAAGCATATTGAAGCGTCTGGCGAAAGTACAAAAGCAGCGGGAGCAAGGTCGACGTTCACGGGAACGCGCCGAATTACCCACTGTATCGCTGGTGGGCTATACCAACGCAGGTAAATCTACGCTGTTTAATACCATTACAGAGTCCGGGGTATATGCCGCTGACCAGTTGTTCGCCACCCTGGATCCCACCCTCAGAAAAATTCAGTTACAAGATGTGGGTGCGGCAATATTGGCTGATACGGTAGGCTTTATTCGTCATCTGCCGCACGATCTGGTGGCCGCATTTAAGGCGACGTTGCAGGAAACACAGTCGGCGGATTTATTACTGCACGTTGTCGATTATTCCGATGAACGTTTCAGAGAAAACACCGACCAGGTAAATGCGGTTTTGAACGAAATTGAAGCCAATGACGTACCACAGTTGATAATTTGCAATAAAATAGACCGGATGGAGGGGATTGAGCCCCGAATAGACCGGGATGACGAAGGGCGACCAATCCGCGTCTGGTTGTCGGCACAACAAGGGCTGGGGATTGATTTATTACTAAATGCCCTCACTGAGTGTTTATCAGAAAAGATGGTGCAATATCGGCTTCGGGTGCCGCCGGCTTTAGGCCGCTTAAAAGGCGCTTTATATGCGATGAATTGTATATCAGCGGAAGAATACGCCGACGACGGAGACTGGCTTGTGGATATCCGCATGCCAGCCAAAGACTGGCATCGGTTAGCTAAGCGCTTCGATGCGGATATTAATACCATTATCGAGCATTAAGATTACATTGGATCAGTGCTGGTAGTTTTTTGGAACTTCCAGTAAGTTACGTATCCAAATCATGAATTTTGATTAATTGTGGAGAACAACATGGCCTGGAATGAGCCGGGTGGGAACAACAATGATCCCTGGAAAAATCGTAAAAACAACGATCAGGGCCCACCAGATTTAGACGATATTTTTAAAAATATTTTTAAAAAATTTGGTGGTTCTAAAGGAGGTTCAGGCAATGGACCTTCCTTTGGAAAAGGCCTGAGTGGCTTGGGTGCCGGTGTGATAATCGGTGTTCTGGTGGCCATCTGGGTGGTCAGTGGTTTTTACACCGTAAAAGAAGCTGAGCGCGGCGTTGTGTTGCGTTTTGGCCAGTTCCACTCATTGGTGGAGCCGGGTCTGCAGTGGCGTCCGACGTTTGTTGACGAAGTGATCCCGGTTGATGTGCAAACCATTCGCTATATCCCGGCGTCCGGCTTCATTCTGACAGAAGACGAAAACGTGGTCAGAGTCGAAATGGAAGTACAGTATCGGGTTGTTGAACCCTATCAGTATACTTTCGCGGTAACTGAACCTGATGAGAGCTTACTGCAGGCGCTGGACGCATCCTTGCGTTATGTGGTGGGGCATTCACGAATGGATGACGTACTAACCAGCGGCCGTGAAGTGGTTCGCCAACAAGTCTGGGAAGAACTGGAAAGTGTGATCAACCCTTACAACATGGGGATCGCCATCACAGACGTTAACTTTAAAGATGCCAGACCACCAGAGGAAGTTAAAGCGGCCTTTGATGACGCGATTGCGGCTCAGGAGGATGAACAACGCTTTATCCGTGAAGCTGAAGCTTATGCCAGAGAAATCGAGCCTCGCGCCCGTGGCCAGGTGCGCAGAATGGAAGAAGAAGCACAGGCCTATAAAGAGCGTGTTATTCTGGAATCCCGTGGTGAAGTGGCCCGCTTTGAAGAGTTGCTACCCCAATACGCAGCGGCACCGGAAGTAACCCGTCAGCGCCTGTATCTTGAAACGATGGAGCAGGTATACAGTAATACCAGCAAAATTGTGGTGGATACGCAGGGCGGCGGAAACATGATGTATCTGCCTCTGGACAAAATTTTAGAAAGACAGCAAAACTCGCAAACCCCTGCCAGTCGTAGCACGATAGAAGGTTTACGTGATAACAATGATGCGTCTGGTACATCGACGAATACCGCGCCGAGTTCTTCTCGCGGTGATCGCTTTCGTTCAGGGAGAGGCTAAGCTATGAAAAACTTAACATTGATTATTGCTGTGATTATTGCCTTCTTGGGTTTTAATTCACTCTTTGTGGTGCAGGAAGGTACGCGTGGTATCGTAATCCAGTTTGGTAAAGTCAAACGGGATGCCGACACGAATGAAACCACCGTATTTGCACCTGGTTTACACTTTAAAGTGCCTTTCTTTGACAGAGTCAAAATACTGGACGCGCGGGTGCAGACGTTAGACGATTCACCGGGTCGTTTCGTGACATCTGAAAAGAAAGACCTGATCGTGGATTTGTACGTTAAGTGGCGTATCAGCGATTTTGCCAAGTACTACCTGGCAACACGTGGCGGTATCAAAGAACAGGCGGAAGCGCTGTTAAAGCAAAAGGTAAACAACGGCTTGCGTACCGAGTTTGGTACACGCACCATTTCGCAGATTGTTTCTGGTGAACGTTCTGAACTGATGGACGAAGCATTAAAGCAATCCTCGCAAAGCTCTGACGAATTGGGAATTGAAATCGTTGACGTGCGGGTTAAGCAGATTAACCTGCCACTGGAAGTCAGTAATTCAATCTTTGACCGGATGCGTGCCGAGCGTACTGCGGTGGCCAAAGAGCATCGCTCTGAAGGTCAGGAACAGGCAGAAATCATTCGCGCCGATATCGACCGCAGAGTCACTGTTATGTTGGCTGATGCAGAGCGTAACGCCAGACAACTGCGTGGTGAAGGTGATGCCACTGCTGCCAAAATCTATGCAGATGCCTACAATAAGAGCCCTGAGTTTTATGCGTTCTTAAGAAGTATGGATGCTTACCGCAACAGCTTTAACAGCAAACAAGACGTACTGGTAGTAGAGCCCAACAACGACTTTTTCAAATACATGAAAAAGCAAAACTAATCAGCATCGCGATTAGTGTTACATAAAAACCCGCTTTTTAGCGGGTTTTTTCATTGTCAGGCGCAGTAATCTTACGCGATTACTTGTATAGTTCCGCTCAAACGAGTTTACGGAGACAGGCATGTTAAAGCACCACTACACCCATTTTCTGAACGCCAATCAGGGTGTGCAGCACTATGCCTGTCACAGTCATCACTACTGGCCCGATGTCAGCCGTCAGGCCATGTTGGATTACTGGGATGACTCAGCACGGTTCGTCGATGATAAGTGGGGCTATTTTTTTGCTGAAAAAGTACCGCGCCTGCAGAGCCACATTGCCAAATTGCTCAACACCAATTTGCCTGAGCAATTGGTTTTTGCTCCCAATACGCATGAACTCCTGTTTCGGGTGATCAGTGGCATGGATTTGCAATCGGAGCTTACGATTGTTACCACCGACAGTGAATTCCACAGCTTTACCCGACAGGTAAATCGCCTCGATGAGTTTAATAATATCCACGTGATTAAGGTGCCGGTGCAGCCGGTGAAATCCTTTCAGTCACGATTTATGGATGCTATCGAATACAATGATCCTAATCTGGTGTTTTGCAGTCAGGTGTTTTTCAATTCGGGTCTGGTATTAAAGGATCTGGATGCTCTGGTGTCAGCGGTAAAAAATCCCGATACCCTGATTATGATCGACGGTTATCACGCGTTTTGTGCGTTACCGGTAGACATTGAAAAGCATCGAAATCGCATTTTTTACCTTGCCGGAGGCTATAAGTACGCGCAGGGAGGCGAAGGTGTTTGTTTTATGCATGTGCCCAAAGGCTACCTGAATCGGCCTCTGTACACCGGCTGGTATGCTGAATTTGGTGAGTTACAAAAATTTAAGTCCCGCAAGGTAGACTATGCCACCAATGGTTTCCATTATGCGGGCTCTACCATGGATTATTCAGGTATTTACCGACAACTGACCGTATTCGATCTGTGGCAAAAGGAAAAGGTTACTGTAGCGGCTATTCATCAGCATGTGCAGCAATTACAGCAGGCATTTTTAAACCATGTTTTTGGTCTTAAGCAATCAGTTCTTACCGAATCACGCTTGATGATGGTAAATCCAGAAAACCACGGGCACTTTTTGACCTTTGAACTGCCGGACGCCAGTATTACCGCAACTTTGCACGATTATCTGAAAGCCCACAAGATTGAAACCGACTATCGGGGCAACCGGTTGCGGTTTGGGTTTGCCCCTTATCATGCTATTGCAGATATCGATTTAAGTTGTCTGGAAAACTACGGTGGATAGTCTCTGGCTGGCATTGGCGCTGTTGTTGATTCTGGAAGGGGTTTGGCCCCTGCTTTTCCCCAATCGCTGGCAAAAATATTTGCACAGCCTGTCTCAGCTGCCGGCTGCTCAGTTGCAAAAAGTCGGGGCTGCAATGGTGCTGGGTGGTGCTATCCTGCTGTGGTTATTACTGGTTTAGGAATAACCGTGCCAAATAATGCCATTTTCCGCTTTTTTTGGGACAAAAAAGGTGAATCAGGGCACTCAACTTGGTAGAATCCCCGCTTAACTTTCAACCAAAGCGAAGTCAATGGCAAATAATGTAGTGGTCCTTGGTACCCAATGGGGTGACGAAGGCAAGGGTAAGGTTGTCGACCTTTTAACAGACAAAGCTTCATACGTAGTGCGTTATCAGGGTGGGCATAACGCTGGTCACACCTTAGTAATCGACGGTGAAAAAACCGTTTTACATCTTATTCCATCCGGTATTTTACGCGACAATGTTACCTGTGTAATTGGTAATGGCGTGGTATTAAGCCCGGAAGCGCTGATGAAAGAAATTGGCATGCTGAAAGAGCGTGGTGTGCCGGTAGAAGAGCGTTTGGTTATCAGTGAAGCTTGTCCGTTGATTTTACCTTATCACATCGCTTTGGATCAGGCGCGTGAGCAAGCTCGTGGCAATAAAGCTATCGGTACCACGGGACGTGGTATTGGTCCAGCCTACGAAGACAAAGTATCACGTCGTGGATTGCGTGTTGGTGACTTGTTCTGCGTGGAGAGCTTCGCAGCTAAACTCAAAGAAGTGATGGAATATCACAATTTTGCGCTGCAGCATTATTACAAAGCTGAGCCTGTCAGTTACGACAAAGTTTTACAGGAAGTGTTGGCCATTGCGGATATTTTAAAATCCATGGTGGTAGACGTTACCGATCTGCTGGACAAAGCGCGTCTGGAAGGTAAGAAAATCATGTTCGAAGGTGCCCAGGGCACGTTGCTGGACATCGACCACGGTACTTATCCTTATGTTACCTCATCCAATACTACGGTAGGTGGTGTTGCCACAGGTGCCGGTTTTGGTCCGTTACATCTGGATTATGTGCTGGGTATCGTTAAAGCCTACACCACTCGAGTGGGCTCTGGTCCGTTTCCTACGGAGTTAGACGATGCCGTGGGTGAACATCTGGGCGTTAAAGGTCACGAATTTGGGGCCACCACAGGCCGTAAACGCCGCACCGGTTGGTTTGATGCCGTAGCCATGAAGCGTGCAGTGCAAATTAACTCTATATCTGGTTTCTGTCTGACTAAGTTAGACGTATTGGATGGCCTGGAAGAGCTGAAGATTTGTGTCGGTTATAAAGATGCTGACGGCAATATCAAAGATGTGCCTCCGATGGCGGCCGATGGCTATGAAGCCGTTACTCCTGTGTATGAATCCATGCCGGGCTGGTCAGATAATACTTTCGGTGCAAAAACAATTGACGCACTACCCCAAGCGGCGAAAGATTACATTAAACGCATTGAAGAAGTGACAGGTGTGCCGGTACATATAGTCTCTACCGGACCTGACAGAAATGAGACCATCATTTTAACTCATCCTTATGATGCCTAATTAAAAAAGCCGCTTGTTAGCGGCTTTTTGCTCTAAGTTGGTTTTTCAGGAGCTACGATGGACGCGAAAACGTTAAATACCATTCCCGATATAGTAAATCGCCTGCGCAATACCTATGCCACAGGTAAGACTCGCTCGTTGCAATGGCGTATTCAGCAACTGCAGCAAGTGAAGAAGATGACACTGGATAACGAAGATAAAATTCGTGACGCCTTACTGGCCGATCTGGGCAAGTGTCAGCTTGAAGCCTGGAGTGCTGAAATTTCCTATATTGCTACGGAAGTGGACCATACCATTAAGCACCTGAAAAAATGGATGAAACCTCGCAAAGTCAAAACGCCCTTAGTGGCTATGCCCGGTAAGAGCTACATTCAACCAGAACCTCTGGGTGTGGCTTTGATTATTGGTGCCTGGAATTATCCCTGGCAACTGGTAATTGCCCCTTATGTCGCTGCGCTGTCTGCCGGTAACTGTGCCATTTTAAAGCCTTCTGAATTGGCAGCGAATACGTCAAAGCTTATGGCGGAACTGGTACCCAGATATCTGGACGGCGACGCAGTAGCGGTGGTCGAAGGGGGGGTAGAAGAATCTACAGCGCTGTTGCAACAGCGCTTTGATCACATCCTGTATACCGGTGGCGAAGCTGTCGGTAAAGTGGTTATGCGAGCGGCGGCTGAGCATCTCACACCGGTGACGTTAGAGCTGGGAGGAAAAAGTCCCTGCATCGTGGATAAAAGCGCCAATCTGGATGTATCTGTTGCCCGCATTGCCTGGTGTAAGTGGATGAATGCCGGGCAAACCTGTGTCGCACCTGATTATGTGCTGGTGGATGAGAGTGTAAAAGAGACTTTTATCGCTAAGTTGCAGCAAAAAATGCAGGAATTTTATGGCGAAGATGCCAGTAAAAGTGCCGATTATGCGCGTATAATCAATCAGCGTCACTGGTCGAGGATCATGGGCTTGCTGGATGGGCAGACGGTGTTGTCGGGCGGCGTGGGTGACCAGGACAGTCGTTTTATTGCACCAACCCTGGTCGCTGAACCGGATCCGGAGTCACCGCTCATGCAGCAGGAAATTTTTGGTCCGATCCTACCCATTTTGACTTATCGCAAGCTCGATGAAGCCGTGCATTTTATCAATCAGCGGCCTAAACCTCTGGCCATGTACATATTTAGTAAAGATAAATCCGTTTCTCAAAGCGTACTGCAACAAACCAGTGCTGGTAGCGTTTGTGTGAATGACGGCATGATGTTTATGACCAACCAGGACCTGCCGTTTGGCGGAGTCGGTACCAGCGGCATGGGCAGTTATTGTGGTCAGGCGGGTTTTGACACCTTCAGTCATTTAAAAGCGGTGATGGAGCGTAGCTTCGCCTTGGATGTAGATGTCCGTTATCCACCCTACACCGATAAAAAGCTTAAAATGTTAAAAATGCTGTCCTGAGTAGTAAAGGTAAAACTATGCTGAACCCGTTTCATCTTGCCATTCCTGTCCACGATTTAGAGGCCGCTGAGAGCTTCTATGGGGAGATTCTGGGCTGTGAAAAAGGACGCTCTTCCAGCAACTGGATCGACTGGAACTTTTGGGGCCACCAGTTGGTGACTCACTTAGACAGAAGTATGCAACTCAACGAAACCATTAATCTGGTGGACGGCAAGGACATTGGCGTCCCGCATTTTGGATTAGTGCTGGATTGGGACGACTGGCAGGCACTGCAGACTCGCCTTAAGACTAAGCAGGTACCATTTGTTCTGGAACCCTACATCCGCTTTGCCGGAAAACCAGGCGAACAAGGCACTTTTTTTATTAAAGACCCCTCCGGCAATCGCCTGGAGTTTAAATCGTTTAAAGACCAGGCCTATTTGTTTGCCACTTAATTTTTTAACGAATTTGGCGCGATTATTCGTACCACTTTAGTCCTTTGTAAGGATTATGTTTTAAAGCATCCAGACGCTGTTGCAGATCACCACAATGTATCTCTAACTTGTGGCCATCAGGGTCCAGAAAATACAGGGAGTCTCCTTCGCTGCGATTATCTTGCCAGGTGCCGAATCCCGCCGCTAAGATACTTTGTTTCAGGCCGTCAAACTGCCCCTCGGTAACTGAAAAGGCCAGATGGGAGTAATCTTGTGAGGGCTTGGCTTGCCCCAGAGACAAGCACAACCAAATCCCGGGTGATGAAAGATAAGCCCCCTTATCCCAACTGACTTCAGGTTTAAACCCAAGTACATCGCTGTAAAATTGCAGGGAAGTATCCAGACAATTCACCGAAAAGGTGATGTGATTTATTCCTGTAAGCATAACGTTAGCTTATTGCCGCATTGAAGCCCTGAACAAATCCATCAATAAAAGCTACAACAAAACTGCTCAGGTTGTTGAATGAGGCAACAATCAGTAAGAATGCCATCAGAAAATAAACCATTTTTCGCTGTGTTACGGTGAGTGTTTTCATTGTGTTACGTACCATTGGAAAGACCATAAGATGCAAGTTACAGCAGAAGATAATGTAATTCACCTGTACTAAAGTACAGTTTTTCAGCAGGCATAAAAAAGGGCAACCTAAGTTGCCCTTTGCTGTGGAAACGGTTTATTTAGACCCGTTCAAAGATGGTGGCGATACCTTGTCCTAAACCAATACACATGGTGGCCAGGCCGACAGATTTGTCATTGGCTTCCATCAGATTGATTAAGGTAGTGCTGATACGCGCACCGGAACAACCCAGTGGGTGACCTAGTGCAATAGCACCACCATTGAGGTTAACCATCTCGTCGTAGTTATCCATCAGGCCCAGTGCCTTGATACAGGACAGGGCTTGTGCTGCGAACGCTTCGTTAAACTCTGCCAGTTCAATATCTTTGATATCCATACCGGCGCGTTTAAGTGCCTTTTGAGTGGCAGGTACCGGGCCGTAACCCATGATTGCCGCATCACAACCCGCCACACCCATAGCGCGGATTTTCACTCTGGGTGTTAGGCCCAATGCTTTGGCTTTATCAGCAGACATTACCAACATGGCTGAGGCACCGTCTGAGATCGCAGAAGAGGTACCGGCGGTTACCGTACCATTAGCTGGATCAAATACCGGGCGCAGGCCTCCGAGTGTTTCCACTGTGGTTTCCGGACGGATTACTTCATCATGGGTGACGCTTACCAGAGCGCCATTGGCATCGTGGCCTTCAGTGGCAACGATTTCGTTGTCCCAGCGGCCTTCTAACGCTGCAGCGTGGGCTTTCTGATGAGAGCGGGCACCAAAGGCATCCTGTTGTTCACGGGAAATACCATTTTGTTTGCCTAACAGCTCGGCAGTTAAGCCCATGCTACCTGAGGCCTTGGCAGTGTATTTTGCCAGGCCTGGGTGGAAGTCTACGTTAAAGTTCATAGGCACGTGGCCCATGTGTTCAACACCACCAATCAGGTACACATCGCCAGCACCTGTCATGATACCGCGTGTTGCATCGTGCAGTGCCTGCATAGAAGAACCGCACAGACGGTTAACCGTGACTGCTGCCACGTGACGCGGAATGTCAGTTAACAATTGTGCGTTACGGGCGACGTTAAAGCCCTGTTCTTTGGTTTGCTGTACGCAACCCCAGATAATGTCTTCGATATCAGCCGGATCTAAGGCCGGATTTCTGGCTAACAGTGAATTCATCAGATGAGCTGATAAGGTTTCAGCACGAACGTTTCTGAATACACCGCCTTTAGAGCGCCCCATAGGGGTACGAATGCAATCTACTATTACTACTTCTTTCATGATAGTTCCCCCTTATCCGCAGTATTTCTGGTTGTTTTTGGCCATTTCGCGAGTGCCTTCAGTCACCTGATACACTTCACCCAGGTGGGCAAACTTGTCTGCCAGTGCCACAAAGTTGGCAACACCCATGGTATCGATGTAGCGGAAAATGCCGCCTCTGAACGGCGGGAAGCCCAGGCCGTAAAGCAGGGCCATGTCGGCCTCAGCGGCGGAATCTACAATGCCTTCTTCCAGGCAGCGAATGGCTTCATTGGCCATTGGGATCATCAGACGTGCAATGATTTCGTCAGCTTCAAAGTCTCGCTTGTCAGCCACATGCGCGCTCATCAATTCGTAAGCTTCTTCCGCTGGCGTTTTTTGCGGTTTACCGCGCTTATCCAGACCGTGGTTGTAGAAGCCTTTCTGGTTCTTCTGACCATAGCGCTCCGCTTTATACAGCAGGGTCACTGGGTCGTTATCCACTTTCTTCATGCGCTCAGGGAAACCGTCAGCCATAACATCTGCGGCGTGGTCGGCGGTGTCGATACCCACAACGTCAAGCAGATAAGCCGGGCCCATTGGCCAACCGAAGATTTTTTCCATTACTTTATCGACTGCTACGAAGTCAGCACCGTCCAGCAGTAACTTGCTGAAGCCGGCAAAATAAGGGAATAACACGCGATTCACTAAAAAGCCCGGGCAGTCGTTGACCACAATCGGGGTTTTACCCATTTTCAGGGTCATGGCCACCACGTTGGCGATGGTTTCATCCGTGGTCTTCTCCCCGCGAATGATTTCCACCAACGGCATTCTGTGGACCGGATTGAAAAAGTGCATACCGCAGAAACGCTCCGGGTTTTCCAGGTTTTCTGCCAGTGCGTTAATAGAAATCGTCGAGGTGTTGGAACAAATGATGGCATCTTTGGCCACGGTCTGTTCGGTTTCTTTTAATACGATCCCTTTAACTTTGGGGTTTTCCACTACAGCTTCGATGACGATATCAACGTTTTCCAGCGCCTTGTAGTCCAGAGTTGGTACGATGTTGTTCAGAGTCGCCGCCATTTTCTTGCTGTTGACTTTGCCTCGCTGCATACCCTTATCGAGGATTTTGCTGGCTTCATCCAGACCCAGTTTTAATGCTGGCTCTGCGATGTCTTTCATGATGGTCTTGGTGCCTTTAACGGCAGACTGGTAGGCAATACCACCGCCCATGATACCAGCGCCCAGCACACCTGCCTGTTCAAAGGTTTTAGTGGCTTGTTTGGCCTGCTTTTTACCTTTGCCTTTTACTACCTGGTCTGCCAGGAAAATACCTACCTGGGCCGTAGCGGCCTCAGATTTGGCTAGTTTTACAAAGCCTTCGTTTTCCAGCTTCAACGCGCCTTCGCGATCCAAAGTAGCGGCTTTCTCAAGGGTTTCTACCACCATATGCGGTGCCGGGTAATGTTTACCTGCCTGCGCAAATACCATGCCTTTGGCAGTGGCGAAACTCATCATCATTTCGTTGCGATTCAGCTTCAGAGGCGATTTTTTCGCTGTGCGACGCGCCTGCCAGTCAATCTTTCCGGCGGCTGCATCGGCGGCCATCTGATTGGCAACCGCCACCAATAGCTCTGGTGCGGTAGCGGCATCAATCGCACCTTCATTCAGGGCTTTTTCCGCATTGCGGTCTTTACCTGTGGTCATCCACTCCATGGCGTTATCGGCACCGATAACCCGTGGCAAACGCACAGTACCACCAAAGCCAGGCATCAGGCCCAGTTTAACTTCTGGCAAGCCGATGGCGGCAGTGCTGTCTGCAACCCGCAGATCACAGGCCAGCGTCATTTCACAGCCACCGCCCAGCGCGAAGCCATTAATGGCGGCAACAGTAGGGAAGGGCAGATCTTCAAAACGGTCAAATACTTTGGAGGTATTGGCTACCCATTGCAGCAGCGTTTCTTCGGGCTCTGCAAATAAACCGGTGAACTCGGTAATATCGGCACCGACAATAAAGGTGGACTTGGCGGAACGCACCACGGCGGCTTTGATATCAGCGTTAGATTCTATGGCAGCACACAATTCATTTAATTCTGATACAGTTTGCTGGTCAAATTTGTTGACGGAGCCTTGCGCATTGAAAACAATATCTGCGATACCATTTTCATTCAGGCTGGCTTGTAGGCATTGGCCTTCAAATAACATTGGTTTCTCCTGTGCTTTTTCAGAGCCTTTAACCAGATTGAAACAAAAAATCACTGGCACGGTCTGATGTAGGGTGGCAACATTGTTGTTGAAGAAATGTTAAATTTCAACCTAAATTCAAACAATTGTTTGAATTTTTAATTTCATTTTGTTTCGAACGGTATAAAAGCCGTTACCTAAGGCCGCGAATTTGCTCGCAGTCTGAAGGCTAAAGATAGAGAGAATACGACAAAAAAGGTAGTCAATGCGTGCAATAAAACAGGGCGTTTTTTTACTTTCTGTATCGATGTTTTTACTGGTCTCTGTCAAAGGTGCAGCGCAGGCGGTTGCGCCTGAGCAGTTGCGGGAGTGGTTTGAACGTGCTGAACAAATCGCACACCGGCCAAATAGTAGTGAGTACAAACTACTAAAACAAAACCTCAAAGATTATCCGCTGTGGCCCTACGTTACCTACAAAACGCTGTTACGTTACCCCTATATTTCCAACGAAAATGCCATCGCGGAGTTTCTGACAGAATACGTAGACACGCCAATGGAACGTCCATTGCGCAAGAAATGGTTGCAACACCTCGCTCGTCAAAACCGCGACGATCTGTATTTAAAGTATTACGCCGAGGTGGGTGATACTGCGCTCTTGTGTCAACGCATCGCTTTCGATATTGCCAGACAGGGGCTGGACACCTATCTGGAAGAAATTCAGTCGCTGTGGTTGGTGGGAAAATCACAACCCAATGAATGTGATCCTTTGTTTGACCAATGGCGGGATGCCGGCAGAAGAAGTAAAGACATTGTATTACAGCGCATCGAGCTGGCCGCTGATGGCGGCAACAGCACCCTTATTCCCTATTTAAAGCGTTTGTTGCCGGAGTCAGAAAAATATCTGGCGGATTTGTGGTTGTCGGTGCGCCGTTCGCCCAGCATGCTATCGCGACAGTCGAAGTTTACCGGCGTACGCCCAGCTATTGAAACGCGCATTATTACCTATGGATTACGCCGTTTGATCTGGCGCGATCCGGAACTGGCACTGGAGACATGGCGGGATTATGCCCGTAAGTTCTCTTTCAGTGCAGAGCAAAAGCAAGCGATTACTGAGCGTTTTGCTATCGCTTTGGCCTCAAAAAATCACCCGCAGGCAGAAAGCTGGCTGGAAAAAGCCAGCGGCTTGCAGGAAGAAGACGTGTACCTCTGGCATTTAACTCACGTTTTGCGGGAGCAAAACTGGCACCATGCGCTGGAAGTACTGAGGGCTATCCCGGATGGCATGACCCAGGATCTGATTTTTCAGTATTGGGAAGCACGCTCCCTGGAGTTACTCGGCAATCAGGACGCTGCAAACAGATTGTTCACCCAGCTGGCGCAGAATCGTCATTATTATGGTTTTATGGCCAGCGGTAAGTTGGGCATGGAAGTGAATTTACAAAACCGCCCCTACCAACAACAGGAAACTCAGTTCAGGCAACTAATGGCCAAACCTGCTATGCAGCGCATAGTTGAGTTTATTCAACTGGAGCGCAAAACCTCAGCTCGTCGTGAATGGAATATGTTGATCCCGACGTTGCCTACTGAGCTTCAGCAACTGGCAGCTGCGCTCGCCAGTCAGTGGGACTGGCACGATCAGGCGATTCACGCCTTTTCCAACTCCGGTTATCTCGATGACGTAGAAAAACGATTTCCGTTGGCCTATAAATCGGATCTGATGGCCAGCGCAGAGCGCAATGACATCAGCCCGGCCTGGGCCTTTGCCATTGCCAGAAGAGAGAGTTCATTTAAACCGGATGCCCGTTCGGGAGCAGGTGCTTACGGGTTGATGCAGGTGCTGCCCAGTACCGTACAATACATGGAAAAGCGCAAAATTCGCGCCCGACAACTGTACGATGCGCAGTTCAATCTGGATATGGGCACTCAATATATGAATTACCTGATGCAGCGCATGGATAAAAATATTGTACTGGCGACAGCGTCTTATAACGCCGGCTGGCACCGGGTGAAAACCTGGGTGCCGGAAGGTCAGTCTATGGCAGCAGATATCTGGATTGAGAACATCCCATACCGGGAAACCCGCAATTACGTAAAGGCAGTGCTGGCTTATAAACAGATTTATCACCTGCTATTGGGCAATGAATATAATTACTTTAAAGATTATGCCCAGATGACAATAGGTGGAGCCGGAACCTGACAGTTAACCATATTTAATGGCAACGACTTTGGGCTGTAACATTTACACTCCGGAGATGGCGAGATACCATCATTTATTATTCCTCATTCGTTTCGTAGCAGAAGCTACCCTATAAGAAGGAGCCGCCTTTTATGTCAGAACTCAAAGCCCAATTTCAACAACACATCGCCGTGATGCAGGCACGTACCCGTGAGGCTTTGCAGCGCGAAGGGCTTGATGGCATTGTGATTCATTCCGGACAGGGCAAAATCAAGTTTCTGGACGACAATTATTATCCGTTCGCCGTTTCTCCCCTGTTTAAAGCCTGGCTGCCGGTGGTTGATAACCCCAACTGTTGGTTAATTCTGGATGGCGAATCAAAGCCGAAGCTGGTGTTTTATTTGCCGGTGGACTTCTGGCACAAAGTGCCTAAAGAGCCGAACGACTTCTGGACTGACGAATTCGATATCCATTTACTGGCGAAACCCAATGCGGTGGAAAAGTACCTGCCTTACGACAAAGCAAAGCACGCCTATCTCGGCGAATATCTGGAAGTGGCCAGTGCACTGGGATTTAGCAATGTTAATCCGGATCGGGTCTTACATTATCTGCACTATCATCGCGCTTACAAAACCGATTATGAAAAGTACTGTATGCGTGAGGCGAACAAGATCGCTATCCAGGGCCACCGGGCCGCAGAACAGGCGTTCAGAGCGGGCAAAAGCGAGCTGGATATTCATCTCGCCTACCTGGCAGCGACTCGCCATACCGATGAGCAATTGCCCTATCCCAGTATTATTGCCCTGAATGAAAATGCCGCCATCCTGCACAACAGCGTGCGGGATATCGACGCACCGCAACAGAGTCGTACTTTTTTAATTGACGCTGGTGCGCAATATCATGGCTATGCGGCAGATATCACCCGTACCTATGTTCAGCAGGATGGGGAGTTTGCTGATCTGATCCGGCACATGGATCAGGTAAACCTGGATCTGATTGATATGCTCAAACCCGGTATTGAATATGCGGATCTGCAATTTAAAGCCCACGAAAAGGTAGCGCAGTTGTTGTCAGATTTTGGCATCGTTAACCTGAGTGGCGCCGATACCCTGGAGCAAGGCATCGTTTCCACCTTTTTCCCGCATGGGATAGGTCACTTTTTGGGATTGCAGGTGCACGATGTAGGTGGGCACATGGCGGATGATCGCGGCACGGCTAAACCTTCACCTGAGGCACATCCGTTTTTGCGTTGCACACGCACAGTTGAAGCCGATCAGGTGTTTACGGTTGAGCCCGGCCTCTACTTTATTGATAGTCTGCTGGCGGATTTACGGAGCACCCCGGAATCTAAATATATCAACTGGGATAAAGTGGCAGAATTAAAACCTTACGGCGGAATTCGCATTGAAGATAATGTGATTGTCCACGCTGACAGAAATGAAAACATGACCCGTGAAGGGGGATTGAACTAAACGCTATGAGTTAGCGCAAGGAGTCGCTACGCGGCTCCTTCAATTTACCGGCTTAATCTTCATCCTCTTCAATTTCAATGCCTTTTTCTGCCATGATGCGTCTGGCTTCTTCCGGAATCTTATGGGCGTTTTCTTTGGTTAAATCATTGTCGTTGGGCAAAGGCTGCCCGGTAAACGCATGCAAAAAGGCTTCACACAATAATTCCGAATTAGTGGCGTGTTTCAGGTTGTTAACCTGGCGTCGGGTACGCTCGTCAGTGAGTACCTGCAATACCTTGAGCGGTATAGAAACCGTTATTTTTTTAACTTGTTCACTCTTTTTTCCGTGTTCTGCGTACGGATCTATATAGTTACCATTCCATTCTGCCATGGTGGGAAACCCTGTTAATGATTATGAGTCAGAAGCTTTAATTCTAATGACTCTGGGAAACTAATCAATATTAGATGGCTAAACTGCTTGACGTCCAGACGGTGTTTAATTACATTTAGCCATCTAAACGTCTAAATTGCTTAAGGTTAACATGGTTTCGTACGCGCAGGGCATAGATGCTCTTAATCAGACTTTGTCTGAAATCAAAAATATTCAGGTGTCTTTTGAGTTTTTCCCACCTAAAACTGAAGCCATGCAACAAACTCTCTGGAATTCTGTAGAGCGCTTAGCGCCGCTTAATCCCAAGTTTATGTCAGTTACCTATGGTGCTAACAGTGGTGAGCGGGATCGCACTCACGAAGTGGTTAAGCGCATTCAAAACGAAAAGGGTATCAATGCAGCCCCGCATTTAACCTGTGTGGACGCTTCACGGGAAGAACTGGTGCAAATTGCGCAGGATTACTGGGAGTCGGGCATTCGTCGGATTGTGGCGCTGCGAGGCGATTTACCCGAAGGCTCAACTGAGCACCGCTCCTACGCGGTTGATTTGGTGAAATTACTCAAGGAAGTGGCTGACTTTGACATTTCTGTGGCAGCCTATCCGGAAACCCATCCCGATGCCCCTAATTCGCAATTTGATTTGCTTAATCTGAAACGCAAGGCTGAAGCCGGTGCAACTCAGGCTATCACTCAGTTTTTCTTCGACGCCGAGGTGTTTTTGCGTTTCAGAGATCGCGCCGCAGCCGCCGGTATTGATATCGATATCGTGCCGGGTATCCTGCCGGTAACCAATTATAAAACCTTGTTACGCTTCGCCGGTTTTACCAATGTACATGTGCCTAACTGGCTGCATCACATGTTTGAAGGTCTGGACGATGATGATCAGACTACCCGCAACCTGCTAGGCGCCAGCATTGCCATGGATACGGTAAAAGTGCTGGCAAAAGAAGGTGTGAAAGATTTTCACTTTTATACCCTGAACCGCAGTGAATTGAGTTACGCCATCTGTCATATGCTGGGCGTGCGCGGTTAACCAGGCTACACTGTCAAAAATTTTCGATTTTTGAGTGTATTTTGCAAAAACTTAAACGACTGTTTCGGCGACTTCGCCCCAAAGCGATTCAGTTTACCCGGTCTTTTTTAACCCAGTGCAAAGAAGATCGGGTTGCAGTGACCGCCGGTCACCTGGCCTATGTGACGTTGTTGTCGCTGGTGCCTTTTATCATGATGTTTTTTGCCATTTTGCAGGCGTTTCCGGCGTTTCAAAGCATTCGGGTTAAAGTCGAAGACTTTATCTTTCACAATTTTGTGCCCGCCGCCGGAGATACCATCAGGCGCTACGTGTTTGAGTTTGCCAACAATGCATCGGAAATGGGCATTATCGGTATCGGCTTTTTGGTGGTGGTGGCGCTGCTGCTGATCTCCAATGTAGACAAGACCCTGAACCATATCTGGCGCACCAACATCGAGCGGCGCAAGATATTCACCTTTGCGATTTACTGGATGGTACTGACATTGGGCCCGTTACTGGTGGGCAGTAGTCTGGCCATGACTTCCTATCTGATTTCTCTGACCACCTTTGCGGAAGAATACACGCCAGGCATAACCACCTTTGTTCTGCGGGTTCTGCCGTTTCTTATCTCTTTCGGTGTGTATTTTATTCTGTACATGGTGGTGCCCAATCAGATGGTACGGGCAAAAGATGCCGCAGCCGGGGCGGTGTTTGCTGCTGTATTGTTTGAGTTAGGGAAAAAAGTCTTTGCACTTTATGTTACCAGCTTTCCGTCTTACAAAGTTATTTATGGCGCGCTGGCGGCTGTGCCTATTTTGTTTGTCTGGGTTTATTTGTCGTGGGTTATTGTCTTGTTAGGCGCTGTGTTAACGGTACAGGTGGAAAAATGGCGTATCCTGAATATTCGGCCCAAACCAGAAGACGAGCAGGTTGCAACAAGCTCCTATACCAACGAACCGGAAGAATCGGCCTGATACAGGTATCAGGCTGATCGGATCAAGGGGCTTTAATACTATTGATAAACTCTGAAGATTGCGCAATGGCGCTGTTCATTTCGTTTATCAGCACCTGAATATCCTGTCTGATTTTGTCAAATTCTCCCTGCAATGCTCCAATCGCAGAGGCATTCAGGTTGTGTTTCAGGTACAGCACATTGTCATTGAGTGCGGTAAGCACCGGCTGCATTTTGTCCGCAGAACGATGCATGGCTTTGAGCAAACTGTTGTAGCGTCGTTGAGTTTCTTTTAGTTTGCGCTCACTATCGCGTCGTAGACTTTCATTGCTGTATTGTTGCAATTCATCTTGCCATTCATCAAACAAGGCCTCTGCTACCGATTCTACTTTGTCAATACGACTGATGAGGCGTTCTGCACTGTCGTTACTGGCATCGTATTGATCCTTAATTTGCTCGTAGGCGTCCTGCAACTCACCGCCGTCGAAGTTGATTAAGGCGGACAGTTCTTCCAGTGCCGAGGAGAATTGCTGCTGTGCTTCTTCCTGAGCCTCATTAACTGACTCTACTCTGTCCACCAGAATGTCGCGTTTCTCAACACCCATCGATTCCCAGATGGAATAATAGGTGGACTGACAGGCACTGAGCAGTAGCACCAGACAAGTCGCTAGTAGGTGTTTCATCAGCTGGCCTTAAACTTTGCGGCGTCAATAATGGCCCATAAATGGAAGATTGCGCCTACCGGCCACATAAAAATAAAGATCACAGTTGCCGCCAAACCATAGCTGACAGTACATACCAGAAAGAACAGCAACGCCATCATGATACGGCCCTGAATTAACTGTCCCAATCCGGGAATGAAAATATTACATAATGCAGCGATTACATTGCCGCCTGAACCTTGACCTGACATACGCGTTTCCTTCTGTTTAGCTGTTAACGGTGTTCGGTATGTGCTTAAAATAAAACAAAGTTTTTAAACTTACCAGTTGATATTTGTAAGCGATTTCGAATCGGGTGTGGTAAATATCGGTAATAACTGAATGAAAAAGGAGCAACATTGATAGCATTATTACAACGCGTCAGCTCGGCCTCAGTGACTGTTGAGGGCCAGTGTGTGGGCGAAATAGACCAGGGTTTACTGGTGTTGTTAGGGGTAGAGAATGGTGATACCAGGGAAAAAGCGGAGCGGCTGGCGCAGAGGGTGTGCAACTATCGCATCTTTCCCGATGAGCAAGGCAAAATGAATCTCAATGTGCAACAAACGGAAGGTTCGGTGCTGGTGGTGTCGCAGTTTACCTTGCTGGCTGATACCAAAAAGGGCAATCGCCCCAGCTTTTCCGGAGCCGGTGATCCCGAGCTGGGAAAACAGCTCTATCAGCATTTTTACCAATCGGTGCGTAACAACGGCGTGCCCTGTGAAACCGGTCAATATGCGGCAGACATGCAGGTTGCTCTGGTAAACGAAGGCCCGACAACCTTTTGGTTGCACATTTAGCGCATAAACACCACGGCGTTCAGATCTAACTGATATTGCCTCGCGACCTGTTGCAGTTGCGAATCAAAGTCCATGACCGGTAGCGCCTGTCGGGCGGCAAAAATGACTTTGTTTTGGTAACCTGGTACCGCAAGGATGCGAAACTGCAGTTGCAGCTCGCTGAGAATTTCCAGTAGTTGCTCTGACTGCAGCCAGCTGGCGCTGAGCAGGTTAATCACCATCAGACCATCCTGATTCAGCGCTTTACTGCAATCCTGATAAAAGTTTTTACTAAAAACAAAATCCGGGCTGCCCTGTTCAGCAAAAAGATCAATAAACAGCAGATCTTGCGCTGCTACATCTTTAATGGCTTGCTGTGCGTCCTGTTGTACAATCTGATAAGGTGAACCGGCCGGCCAAAACCACTGCTCAAACAGCCGGATTACCTGGGCTGAATATTCGATTGAGCGTATTTCACACAAAGGAAAGTGGTAACGGAAAAAGCGCTGTAAACTGCCGCCACCCAATCCTAATTCGGTGACTTTTTGAGGGCGCTGGCGGTAATAAAAGCACAGCAACAATGCACTAAGGTGAGGCAATACCGGTTGGTGTGGCGAGTGCAAAGACATCACCGTTTGCACAGCATCATTAATAGAAAGCCAACGGTATTCTGTATTTTCTGATATTGTCAGAGCAGTTGACCCGGGACGCTCAAAATGCAAAATACGTGGGTTGTTTTGTAAATCGTTCAGATGAAACAGAGTTCAGGCTCCCAAAAAACGGGGTGGTGCTGTGCTGGTTTGTCTATGTAACCACGAAATAAGGCCAAAGTGAATGTATCGAATTAGTACGCCAGAAACGCCAGAGCAATTGGATGCTTATTTTTCTTTTCGCTGGCAAGTGTTACGGGAGCCTTTTAACTTTCCTCCGGGGTCTGAAAAAGACGAATACGAGAGCGTAGCGGAACATCGCATGTTGTTGTCGCCTAAAGGGGATATAGTCGCCGTTGGGCGGGTTCATCTGAATGTTCAGGAAGAAGCTCAAATCAGGCATATTGCCGTCTCTGCTGAGCATCGTAAAAAAGGCCTGGGTAGTCTGATATTAAGTGCCCTGGAAGAAGAAGCCAAACGCCAGGGCGCGACCAGGGCAGTCACCAACAGCCTGGATACCTCGGTGGCCTTTTTTGCGGCAGCAGGGTATAAAATTGAAGACTCACCGGAAGCCTTAGGCAAACAAAAACGCCAACACATGGTAAAAAAACTGGATATGCAGTCTATCGTCAGGTTGCATCCCAAATGGTGTAGTGAGCTGCAGAAAACCTGGTATGAAACCATTCCCATCTCTGAGCAAATGGGCATCGTGCTGCATCAATACAGTGGTAAAACTCTGGAAGCCAGAGCGTCGCTGAACAAAAACATCAATCTGCATGGCACCATGTTCGCCGGCAGTATTTATTCACTGGCGACACTCACCGGTTGGGGCATGATCTTTTTGCAGTTAAAAGAGCGCGGCCTTACTGGTGATATTGTGCTGGGGGATGCCAATATTCATTATCACAAGCCGGTAACCGCTGAACCCAGAGCCATCTGTAATATTGAAACCCTGAGCGGCAAGTTTAATTACGTTGAACGCAAGAAAAAGTGCCGGCTGGAGTTGCAGGTCAATATTCAGGATGGTGATAAAGCGGTGGCGGAATTTCACGGTGTTTATTGGGTGTTGCCGCTCAAAGACTGACAAAACGGCCTCACAATCCGGATATTCAGGCCGTTTCATCCTCCGACAATACAAGGCTGAGTTCGCATACGGGCCAAAGTTGGCCTAATATTGGTCATATTTAGTTGATTTTTGTAGCAAAAGTTGATTTGCTTTTTAAAATCAAAATCTTGCCCACTTTACAGGCGTTTGCTGAACGACGGATATGAGCACCAATCTTCAACAAAACCTGACGATCCGGTTATTGCGGGTACTCAGGTATAACAAAGCCCGAACGGAACGGGCTTTGGAACTCATGCCGTCAGAAAAACGCGATGCATTTCATATCATTCCGTTTTTATTGCATATCAATCACCCGGCCTTTCCAGGTTACATTGAAGATCCCCAAACCCCGCTGGGCCTTGTCAATTACTCGCTAAGGGAAGAGTTGAAAGATGCGCTACACCGTATATTTCCCGACCAAAAAGCCCTGATAGAGGATTTAAAACCTATCTGGCCCAAGCGCCGGATGATTGAATCGTTGGTCTTAATGGGCAGTATCGGCACCATCGCACAGTCGTCACAATCGGATTTTGACTACTGGGTGTGCGTCGATGGCACACGCTATAAAAATGCCCATTTTCGCCTGTTGCAGAGTAAGTTGCACAAGATTGAACAATGGGCCGAAAAACACTTTGGCATGGAAGTACACTTCTTTTTGTCGGATATTGAAAAAGTGCGCAACAACGATTTTGGTGTGGCAGATGGTGAGAGTTCGGGTAGTGCTCAGGCGATATTCCTGAAGGCCGAATTTTACACCACCAATATCGTGGTAGCAGGGAAAGCGCCTTTTTGGTGGTTATTGCACGAAGGGGCAACCGACAAACAATATCAGCAGTTATTGAGTTCCCTAAAGGACGGTGTTTCGCCTGAGCCTAAGTGGTTTATGGACCTGGGCAATATAGAAAAGATGGATACCGCAGAATTGTTTGGCGCTGCCATCTGGCAAATCAGCAAGGCCATGGACTCGCCGTTTAAATCGGTGCTGAAAATGGCCAAACTGGAAGTGTTTCTGGCTAATATTGATAGTCAGCAACCCTTGTGTAGCCAGTTGCGCAGTGCTGTACACAATGGCACCCGTGCTCCGGGCGAGCAGGAACACATCGATCCCTATGGCCTGATGTTTGAACAGATTATTCGGTACTATCAGGAGCTTGGCGAGCAGGATACTGTTGAACTGTTGCAGTTGTGTCTGTATATCAAAAGTGACTGTGGCTTAAGTTTGCCAGCAGATGAAAACGCCTTTCATTTTAAACGCAAAATCATCATGGCCTACGTGGAGCAATGGGGCTGGTCACGGGAGAAAATCAAAAAAATTGATCGCATCAAATACTGGGATTTCAAAGATCTTTCACAAATCGGCAAGCGCATTCACGCATTTCTGATTGGTTGCTATCGCCGTATCTCGGTGAAAATTTCCCACCAAAAGCAATTGGTAAGCAAAGAAGATGTTACTGTTATCGGCCGTAAAATTGACTCCTTCTACTCTAAAAAAGAGCATAAAATCGATTATCTGCGCAGTGCCTTTGAAGATGGTACCTACTGCAAAATTGTCACTGTTAAAGCCGAACCGCAAAGCAATAATCGCCGGCGCTGGAGCCTGTATCGCGGCAATCAGATAGACTGGAATGACTCGGCGCTGGGAAAGGTGTTGATGAAAAGTGCCTGGAATCCGGTAGAACTTATCTTATGGGGCGTTTTTAATGGCATCATGGACAGCGAGACCAGGATTATGTTGTCTTATCATGCCGAACCCGTGTTGGAACGAGATCTACTGGAACTCACCAAAGTATTTCAGACGCTATTCCCGCCGGTACGCATCTCGGAAATAAAGCGCAATGCCTTACTGGTACCTTATCGCATTATTAACTGTCTGGCGGTGATCAATTTTGAAAGTCGTCGCCACAAACCCGAAACCGAAGAGCTGAAAGTGATTTATTTCACCAGTTGGGGAGAGCTGTATTGCACCGACGGGTTTGAAGCACTGGAGGCTTTGCGTTTTGATTTAATGGATGTCACACCCGCCCCCAACAAATATCTACTGTCGCCGGATGGCTCCTACCGGGATCGCCTGTCTGCTGATTTTAAAGAACGTTCAGATATGGACTTTACTTCGGCCCTGGAACTGATTAAAGAAAAGTGATTTAGCGCCAGCCTCGTCACGGTTCTCCCGCCGCAGGGTAGGGTTTGGAAAATGTATTGATGTACAGTTGTGATGGCTGTCCCGTTAAGAGCCCCGTTAAGAAATATTAAAAGTTCACTGACTAAAATGGGGCAATTTCATTGCCGGTTCGTATTTAGTCAGTTTCCGTTTTCTGTCATACACAAAATACATTAAATCCGGTCAAAAAACAGGCTGGCTGGTGTGAACCTTGGGTAAGTTACACGCAATAAAAAAGCCGCAAACATGCGGCTTTCGTTTTTTTCTATGCCAGTTAGCGTTTAGCTCATGGCGTTTTGCAGCTTTTTCATGGCGTTCTTTTCAATCTGACGTACGCGCTCAGCAGAGACATTGTATTTGTCTGCCAGGTCCTGCAATGTGGTCTTTTCATCAGATAACCAGCGGGTTTGCAGTATGTGTTGGCTACGCTCGTCCAGCGTTTTAATGGCGGAGTACAAGCGGGCAGAAGCGTTTTGATCCCAGTCGGCATTGATCACTGACGTTTCTACGTCTTCGCTTTTGTCTTCCAGATACTGAACTGGTGCAAAACTGCCGGATTCGTCGTCGTCAGCCGACAGGTCAAACGCCTGGTCCTGACTGCTCATCCGCGCTTCCATTTGCAATACTTCTTTGGTGCTGACACCTAATTCCTTAGCAACGGTTTGCACCTCTTCATGGGTGAACCAGCCAAGGCGTTTTTTGGCTTTGCGCAGATTGAAAAACAATTTGCGTTGCGCTTTAGTGGTGGCAACTTTTACGATGCGCCAGTTGCGCAGTACGTATTCGTGAATTTCTGCCTTGATCCAGTGTACGGCAAATGAAACGAGGCGCACGCCCATGGTGGGGTCGAATCGTTTTACCGCCTTCATCAGGCCGATATTGCCTTCCTGAATTAAGTCTGCCTGGGGCAGGCCATAGCCTGAGTATGATTTGGCGATATGCACCACAAAACGCAGGTGCGACATGATCAGCTTTCTGGCTGATTCCAGGTCTTCGTCTTCTCTCAAACGGGTCGCCAATGCACGTTCCTCTTCAGCGGATAGCATGTTGATGCCACTCACATACTGAATGTACGAATCCAGGCTTCCGCTTTGTGGAATGCTTAAGGCCATGGACTGTATTTTTGTGCTCATAATTACCTCTTTATTTTTTGCCGCTGGCATGCTAGCACAGTGGGCTGAAGATCACCAGAGTCGGTGCCTTAAAACGAAAATGCATCGCCTGTTTGCTGTAAATTTAAGCGACATCGACGGATTTATATTTGTTGTTACGTTGTCAGACCTGCTAAAGTTTAATTTTGTTTCGTGTCACAGGGATGAATATCACCTATGAAATGTAACAGAGTTTTATGCACCGGGATTTCGATTACTTATTGGTAGAGGGTTAACAGGTCAGTCTTGTTTACCCAAGAGGTAGAAGAATGTTTGCATACGTTGCACGTCAGGCCATTTTGGACCGCGATAAGAATGTGTTTGGTTACGAGTTATTGTTTCGGGATGGCAAACAAAACTGTTTTCCCAATGTCGCCCCCGACGAAGCGACTTCTAAGATTCTGGCCAGTAACCATTTAACACTGGGCCTGGATGAAATCACCGGTGGCAAAGTGTCGTTCATCAATTTTTATGAAGACACGCTGCTATACCGTTTTCCCACTTCACTTGATCCGATGGCCGTGGTTATCGAAATCGTTGAAACTGCCCCCATCAGCAAAGAATTGCTGGCTGCCTGTAAACACATTAAGCAACTGGGTTACAAACTGGCACTGGACGATCACGATTTTGATCCCAAATGGGATGTGTTTCTGCCCTATATTGATATTGTGAAGGTGGATATTCGCGAGAGCGATTACGAAACCATTAAAAAACACGTGCCTAAGTTTCTCGATGCCAAGGTGAAAATCGTGGCTGAAAAAGTGGAAACCCATGAAGAGTTTGAGCTGTATAAGGAGATGGGCTGTCATTACTTTCAGGGCTACTTCTACGCCCGGCCTGAGGTGATGAAGCAAAAGAACATTCCCAATTCCAAATTGTCCTTGCTGGAACTCATCAGCGAAAGCTCCAAATTAGAAATGAACTTTGATCGCATTAACGACATTATTGAGCGGGATGTGGCTTTGTCGTACATGCTCTTGCGTTTTATCAACAATCCCACGGTGAATAAACGCAACAAAATTACCTCATTGCGCCATGCCTTAAATTATATGGGGGCGCTGGAATTGAAGAAGTTTATTGCGCTGCTGGCGCTGGCCAATCTGGGCGATGCCAAGCCGATGGAATTGCTCCAGGTGTCGTTAATTCGGGCCAAGTTTTGCGAACTCTTAGCGGCCGCCCGAAACGATCCGGAAAATCCGCCTAAAGGCTTTCTGGTGGGGCTGTTTTCCCTGATCGATGCCATGCTGGATCGCAATATGAACAATCTGATGGAAAACCTGCCATTATCCGATGATTTAAAAGGGGCCTTGTGCGGCGAAAAGAATAATTTATTGTTTTATCTGGAGCTGGCAAAAACCTTTGAAACTGCGAACTGGCAAAAAACCCGTAAGCTGTCTCAGGCGCTCAAGGTAGAGCAAAAGGCATTGCACGGGTATTACAACCAGGCTGTGGTCTGGAGTAACGCGATGCGTATGAGCATTGCCTAATACCCGGTCCATTATCTATTTACCTGGGTTCAATCTGACTGACATAGCGGGACACGGAAATCGCTGAACCCGCCAAACCCATGAAAATGGATATACCCAGCATTGACATCAGGGTTGAAAAGCTCATACCAGCAAGGTCAAAGTCCTGATTATACAGGGCTAAAATATCTTCAATGTTAGAGGACATCCACCAGAGCAAAATGGCAATGGTGATCCAGGCCATAATCCCGCCCAGAAACCCATACCAAAAACCAGTATAGAGAAACGGACGCTGAATAAAGCTGTCGGTGGCACCTACCAGTTTCATGACTAATATTTCGCTGCGTTTGTTGAAGATATTGAGTCGGATGGTGTTACCGACAATCAGTATTACCGCGATAAACAGCAATAAAGCGATCATGGTAACCAGTTCGTTGGCAATGGCAAGTATGGCATGTAGCCGTTCCAGCCATTCGATATCCAGTTTGCCCGATTCCACTTCGCGCTCCTGAATGAGATTATCCAGTAAGGTTTTGGCAGTGGCTGGGGTGCCGAATTTGTCACTGGGATACACCAGCAATACGTTGGGGAGAGGATTGCTGTCCAGGTAATCAACGGCATCACCAAAACCGGATAGTCTGCGAAATTCCTCCAGGGCATCATCGGCAGACACAAAGGTCAGGCTTTCGATTTCCGGCCAGGTGCGTATGCGTTTGATCAGTTGCTGAATGTCAGCGTCGCTGGCCTGTTGTTTCAGGAACACCGAGATCTCCGCCGCCTGTTGGGTATCGGCACTGATATTATTCAGGTTTTTCACCAGCACATAGAGGGTGCCGGGCAGGGTAATGCTCAGGCCCAACACCGCAATCGTCATTACTGAGGCCAGTGGTGTTCTGATGATTTCGCCAAAACTGGCAATGCACTGGCGAAAATGACTGGTAAAAAACATCAGCAGTTTTTGCAACAGGCCGATCTGATGTTGCTGTGCCCCGCTTTGACGGCTCTTAAATAACAGGCTCATGCCTGCACTCCTGGCGTTTCAGTGAGGCCGTCGTTGATCATCTGGCCCCCTTTCAGGGTCAGTGTGCGGTAGTGCATGCGCGCAATCAGTCCCAAATCATGGGTGGCGATAAATACAGATGCCCCGGCTTTGTTGAAGGCTTCAAACAGGCGAATAATTTCCAGGGATAGGGCCGGGTCCAGATTACCTGTGGGTTCGTCGGCTAATATAATGGGCGGACGATTGACCACCGCCCGGGCAATCCCAACCCGCTGCTGCTCACCACCGGAAAGGGTTGCCGGTGGATTGTTTTGCTTGTGTAGCAGGCCAACCCGGTCCAGCGCTGCGTGCACTCTGGCATAGATCTGTTTGCGGGAATAACCTTCGATCACCAGAGGCAGGGCGACATTGTCGAACACGGTTTTGTCCATCAGCAATTGATGGTTCTGAAAAATCATACCGATATCGCGGCGCACGTAAGCGACGTCACGTCGGGTAATGCGGCTCAAATCATGGCCGTTGATGTATACCCGGCCTACGCTGGGGCGTTCCATCAGGCTGATCAGTTTTAATAAGGTGCTTTTACCGGCCCCGGAATGGCCAGTAAGAAAGACCATTTCTCCGGGGGCAACGTGGAAGTTGACCTTGCTTAAGGCCAAATGCCCGCCTGGATAGGTTTTGCTGACTTCTTCAAACTTGATCATTGTGGCCTGATTCGCATCCGACGATGGTTAATGTTTGGTTTTTTCAAATAATGCGTCAATAAATGTCTTGCCGTCAAATGTCTGCAAATCATCGATGCCTTCACCAACACCGATAAAACGCACCGGGATATTAAATTTATCAGCCAGCGCGAAGATCACGCCGCCTTTAGCGGTGCCATCTAACTTGGTGAGTGTCAGGCCGGTAATGCCAACGGCGTCGCTGAACAATTTCATCTGACTGATGGCGTTTTGTCCGGTGCCGGCGTCTAAGGTCAGCATGATTTCGTGTGGTGCTTCGGGGTCCAGTTTTTTCATGACCCGCACGACTTTTTTCAGCTCTTCCATCAGGTTGTCTTTGTTTTGCAGACGGCCTGCGGTGTCGGCAATCAACACGTCGGCATTGCGCGCTTTGGCAGACTGCAGGGCGTCAAACAATACGGAGGCGCTGTCCGCTCCGGTGTGTTGTGCAATCACCGGAATATCATTGCGTTCACCCCATACCTGTAGTTGTTCAACGGCGGCTGCCCGAAAGGTATCCCCGGCGGCTAACATGACCGACTTACCCTGGTTTTTCAATTGCTTAGCCAGCTTACCTATGGTGGTGGTTTTGCCCACACCGTTAACCCCCACCATTAATATAACAAAGGGGGTTTTGCTGTCATCAATAACCAGTGGGGCGCTGATGGCGGTTAGCATGTTACTCATCTGATTCTTGAGTACCGGGTACAGCTCATCGGCATTTTTTAGTTGGCTACGACTGGCCTGCTCGGTGAGTTCATCAATGATCCGGGTCGTGGTTTCAACACCAATATCGGCCGTCAACAGTTGCGTTTCCAGGTCCTCAAATAAATCATCATCAATGCTTTTACCCAGAAACAGGTTGGCCATGCCAGACCCAATATTGTCACCGGTTTTCGCCAGACCGCGTTTCAGACGGGAAAAGAAGTTTTCTTCTTTTGTCGTTGTGTCGGCTTTTTCATGGCTGTCCTGAGCGATAGTTTCAGCTGTTTCGGTTACCGGCTCTTCTGTTGGCTGGACCTCCTGTGCAGTCTGCCCGGTGACCTGCTCCTGCGTGTCTTCCTGGCCAGGCTGATCAGTCGCCGGGGCATCTTTTGGGTTTTTATCTTTGTTAAACCAATCAAAAAATTTTGACATCGTACGTGTAATTCCTGATGTTTCAGCAATCCAGGTCATCCGCACACTATCTGTATCGATCATTATCTATTCATATCATGAACTATACAGAGCATTGTCTTGCAGATCCCGGAGGGGGAGTTTGGTAAACTTGTGCCCGACACAAATTTCCCGTTATTTTTTGGAACGGCATCATATCACAGGGGAGCCAGGCTTCAATGCGCGCTAAACAATCAGCTTCATCGAAATCAGCAGGTTTCATTCGCATCATTTCCGGAAAATGGCGTGGACGCAAGTTACCGGTGATTAGCAGTGAAGGCTTGCGTCCCACCACCGACCGCACCAAAGAAACTCTGTTCAACTGGCTGATGCAGGATGTGGCAAACGCAACCTGTCTCGATGTTTTTGCCGGTTCAGGATCGTTAGGGCTGGAAGCATTGTCCCGCCATGCTCGGCAGGTCACGCTGGTGGAAAAGCAAAAAGACATTGCCGGCTCACTGCGCAATATACGCACATTACTGAATGCCGATGAGCAGGCGCTGCAGATTGTCAATCAGGATGCGCTGACCTGGTTAGGTACCTGTGATCAGAAGTTTGATATTGTGTTTATCGACCCGCCGTTTAAGAAGAATTTGTTACAACCTGTGGTTGAGGCTTTACTGAATCACAATTTACTGCAAGATAACGCCTTAATTTATATTGAGCATGAAATCGAATTGGCATGGTCAATACCAGCATCACTGCAGGAAATAAAACGGAAGAACACACGACAAGTGTCTTCGCTGTTATTGCAATATCAACCCTGAAAGGCTTTTAATTAATGCACAACAAACCCAATGGCACCGGGCTGGCCCGGTTGTTTAAGGCCACAAAATGCTCAATGGACGGCATTCGTCTGGCCTGGCAACATGAGTCGGCGTTTCGTCAGGAACTGACATTGGCGGCGGTGATGTGTCCGCTGGCTTTTTTGCTCAGCACGTCCGTCGAGCAGCTGGTACTTTTGCTGATGCCGGTATTTTTACTGGTGATCGTCGAGTTGTTGAACAGTGCGATTGAGGCGACAGTGGACCGCATCAGTACATCATTGCATCCGCTATCAAAACAGGCCAAGGATATTGGTTCAGCCGCGGTATTTTTTGTGTTGCTGCTGCTGACCCTGACCTGGGGGCTGATTTTGTTGAATAATTTTGTACTTTAAACAATCTCCAGCCCGATATTACTGATCCCTTCCTCAACAGCGAGTGCTTTTAAGCGCTTGACCAGATCGTTATTGCGTTTGATCTTCCCCTGCAACAGGGCAATCAATTCCGCCTGAAAGGCAATTTCCCAACTCATCAGAGGATGTTGTTTAATGTCTTCCTGTTCGCCTTCAGATGCCTCTATGTAGGCTTCTACACAGCCCTGAGATACTTTGCTTACAACCACGGCGCCCTGTGCGTCTTCTCCGGAAATCAGGTTTAACACCGAGTCCAATGACACGGCAAAATCCAATGCCGGATACACGCCGTAATTGTCAAAGTTGTTAATGTCCGGCGTGGCTTCATCCAGTTTTAAGCGTTGCGATTCAAAATTGATTTTGGTTTTCGGTGATCCTAACCAGTCCCAGAGACTATTGAGTGTGTGACGCAATTGTTCAGCGTCGTAAAAACCGGTGAGTTCACAAAAAAGGTGGTAATTGGGATACATTCTTTCCAGTAAGGTTAACGCAAATGCACTGGCACGCCAGTCGTTAAATTCTCTTACCTGTTGAAAAATCGTTAGTTTGGCCAAGTGGAAACTCTGTCAGTGTTTTACGCGCTAGTTTGCCCTGATTTAACGTTGCGTACAACGTTTTCACCCAATACAAAAAATGTGCTTTGTTTACCTATTTGCCAATTCTGTGCTATCTATTAAGTTTACCACCAGAGACTACTCTGGCCGCCGGGGGCTTTATTAGCAAGCTATCTGGCCTATTTTGTTAACCAATAAATCCCTGATAAGCAAAGAAAAATAAATCGGGAGGAGAAAATCAATGAGTTTAATGACGGTCGCTGAAGTTGCAGAGTATCTGGGAATACAAGACGTTCGGGTGCAACGACTGGAACGAGAACATTTGTTAAATGCCAAGGAAAAAGACGCTGCCGGTGATCCGCTATTTGATCGCACAGATGTGGAAAAATACAAGGAACTGGCAGAACGTCTGGGCGGAATATAAGCCATTCATTCAGAGTCCGGATTAAAGGAGCGTGCTTCGGACACGATCCTTTAATCCGGTTTTTTACCCGTCACTTATCATCGCTGACTGGTATTCCCTGTCAGTTGAGTAAATTCGCCAGCATGCGAATGCCCTGAGCTGTAGCTCCGGCGGGTTGGGTGTCTGTGCCGCTGCTGTTAAATGCCGCTGCCAGGTCTACATGCAGCCAGCCCTGTCCGTCGTTGGGCACAAATCGACTCAAAAATCCTGCTGCGTTACTGGCACCTCCGGCGCCGCCTCCTTTTTGTGGGCGACTGTTGGCGGTATCAGCATAGGGTGACGGGCAGTTGTCCTGGTGAAAGGCTTCCAAAGGTAATGGCCATGCGGGTTCATGCACTTCTTGTGCAATCTGCATTGCCAGCGCCCTGAGTTCATCGTCCCGGCTAAACAGGGCGTTGTAATGACTACCTACGGCCACCATGGCGGCCCCGGTAAGCGTGGCGGCGTCAATGATCCTGCGAGGTTGGTATTCGCTGGCCAGTAACAAACCATCCGCAAGTACCAGCCGACCTTCTGCATCCGTGTTAACCACTTCAACCGTCAGACCATTTTTATAAGTGATGATGTCGCCCAGTTTGTAAGCATGACCACTGATCAGATTTTCAGCGCAACACAAAATCAGACGGGTGCGCTGTTGCAGACCGTTCATGATGGCCAATCCCAGTGCGCCGGTAACGGTGGCAGCACCGGCCATGTCACATTTCATCGACAACATGCCTTCACTGGGCTTAATGCTGTATCCACCACTGTCAAAGGTAATGCCTTTACCCACTAAAACAGAGTGAACCGGGGCGTCCTGATCACCACCTGGATTAAAATCCAGATCCAACAGCACAGGTGGCCGATCACTACCGCGGCCCACTTCGTAAATTCCGTTCCATCCGGCTTTTTTCAGTTCTTCGCCGACAATCATCTTGTGGGAAATGGCGTCAGGTGCCAGTTCGGTCAGCCAGTTTACGGCGCGTTCTGCTAACGCTTCGGGCGAGACATTTTGCGGGGTATCGTTCACCAGCGCGACGGTAAATGCGTGCGCTCTTAAGGCATTGCTCACGGCCGGCGTATTTTGCTGCTCAGCAAAAGTCACCTCGTAGCGAAGTCTGGCGTCGTTAAAACTGGTACAAAAGGCAATACACTGATCGTCATTCCAGTTTCCCTGCAGGCTGACGCGCTGGGTGAGTGTGGCCAGTTTTCTGGCGGCCACCTTAATCTGTTGTAGTTGCGTTGCGGTATCGCCTGGCAGGTGAATACTTGCCCCTTCTGACGTGATGGAAAGTGGCCCATTGGGGTTCCACGGGGCCGGCGTAGGTGACGTGCTTAGCACAACGGATAATTGGCCTTGGGTAGGGGTTTCTGACATGTGGCATCCTTAGAATGTATTTGGTTATCGCCGGGAATTTTGACACAATCACTGCCCACTTTAAATGTCCCGACAGGTTCTGCTTCACTATGCAATTTCCAAAAACACTTATTTGCGGCACGTTGGTCAAAAGATATAAGCGCTTTTTAGCGGATGTCGCCCTGGAAGACGGCAGCATTGTTACGGCGCATTGTCCCAATACCGGTGCCATGACCGGGTGTGCTGAGCCCGGTTTTAAGGTGTGGTTGAGCAGCAATAATGATCCGAAGCGAAAACTTAAGTACACCTGGGAAATTGCCGTTGATCACGATTACAACAAGATAGGTATTAACACTCACAATGCCAATAAGTTAGTGTTTGAGGCTCTGAATAAACGTCGTCTGGCAGAGTTTCGTGCCTTCGGACAATACCGACGGGAAGTTAAGTTTGGCAACGAAAACAGTAAAGTGGATTTTCTGCTTTCCAACAGTGACCACGCGCAAATGTACCTGGAAGTAAAATCCGTCACACTGGCTGAAAAAGGCTTAGGTTTGTTCCCGGATACTGTTACAGAGCGGGGCCAAAAGCACTTGAGAGAGCTCACCTACATGGCATTGCAGGGCAACAATGCTGGCATTTTATTTTGTGTGCAGCACACCGGCATTAAACGTGTGGCTATCGCCAAAAAACTGGACCCTGAATACTTCGATTTAATGCGTCAGGCCATCAAGGCAGGCGTCAAAGTCTTTGCTTATGGCTGCGATATCAGTGAAAAAGAAATCGTGTTAAACAAGAAAATCCCGTTTGTTTACGATGTTTAGGCGAAAAAACAAGCAGTTGTTAGCCAGTTATTAAAATTTTTTGCTTGAAAAGCGATAAATGAACACCATATTTGCCCAGCGATAAAAATTGTGTCAATCTGCCGGGTGATCAGTGGTTTGTTAGCCCGCCAACAACCCGCGTTTAGCAAGTATTGTAGGTGAGCAAATATCAAATATTGCTCTTTTTGTAGATTTTTGTATAAGATAGCGACCCTTTTTAGCAGGTCTCATAGTCGTTTAGGAGAGTTGACCTATGCCGACAGGTAAAGATGGTAAAACGTTAGGGCTTTTGGCGCTGGCTGGCCTGGAGCCTTACCAGGAGAAAGACGGCGAAGAATATATGAACAGCAAGCAACTGGATCATTTCCGGTTGATTCTGTTGGCATGGCGTGATCAACTTCGTGAAGAAGTGGATCGCACAGTGCATCATATGCAGGACGAAGCTGCCAACTTCCCGGACCCGGTTGACCGTGCCGCGCAGGAAGAAGAGTTTAGTTTAGAACTGCGCACCCGTGACCGTGAACGTAAGTTGATCAAGAAAATTGAAAAGACTCTGAAGCGCATTGAAGAAGATGATTTTGGTTTTTGCGATTCTTGCGGTATAGAAATTGGCGTAAAACGTCTGGAAGCCAGACCTACCGCTGATATGTGTATCGATTGCAAAACCATGGCTGAAATTAAAGAAAAGCAACTGCTAGGTTAAATAAGAAGAGCTGCAAATTGCAGCTTTTTTTATGTCCGAAAAGTGAGCTTTTCCATGGTTCAGAATACACCCGCCGCAGAGGGCGAGCCCGGGACCGAAAGGTACCGTGGGCGCTTTGCACCTTCGCCCAGTGGTAACCTGCACTTTGGCTCATTAGTCACTGCCCTGGCCAGTTACCTGATAGCTAAAAAACAGCAGGGTACATGGCTACTGCGCATTGATGATATTGACCAACCCAGAGTGAAACCCGGGGCGACGGACAGCATTTTAAAAACGCTGGAAGCCCACGGCTTGTACTGGGATGAGCCAGTGTATTATCAAAGTCAGCATCTGGACTACTACCGGGAGACCCTGACCCGGTGGCAACAGCAGGGTTATTGTTACTATTGTGATTGTACCCGGCAAGCCATAAAGGCCAGGGGAACTCTGTATGACGGTTTCTGCAGGGCGCGAAAATTATCTCAGCCAGGTTGCGCCGTACGCATCAAAAATCCGGGGCAAAGCCTGGCGTTAAATGACGCCAGACTGGGCCAGATTCAGGTACCGGATGAGGTTATAAACGAAGATTTTGTGCTGCAACGCCGGGACGGAATTTTTGGTTATCACCTGGTGGCCGTGCTGGATGATATACAGCAGAATGTTACCCAGGTGGTGCGCGGTGCGGATTTGTTGCTGCCCAGTGCTTGTCAGTTGGTGCTTTACAATTTGCTGCATCATCCCACCCCCTCGTTTTTACACATTCCATTAGCTGTTTCTTCGCCGGGTAAAAAATTAAGTAAACAAAATCACAGTCCGGAATTGGACGAGACTCAGGTGCAGCAAAACCTGTGCTCTGCACTCGATTTTTTAGGGGCAGATATTCCGCCAGAATTACTCCGCACTGATAAAGACCGGCTGTTGAACTGGGCCGTGCAACATTGGAACCCGGACAATTTACCCTCAACACTGGAAAAAAAGGTAACCGGGCGCTGGTGTTGACGAAAAGTTATTCAAATTAGTGACCGATTAGTTTAAAATCCGCGCCCGAAAAAGCTGGCGAATCGCTTATTTTTCAGGATATATTTTCTCAGCTTATCTAATTTTCAGGTATTCTTACCTAAACCCAGCAAGATCGGAGTCAGGCATATTATTTCCAGGGTATTTGACAAAGTAAGGAACGCATTCACTGGAAAAGGTGAACCCGAAATCGTTGCCGAACAACTCTCTGGCGATGTTGTGGTGCCTCGCAGTCAGCATTCGATTTCCCGTGATGACATCAGCCCTAATGCCTTAAAAGTACTGTATCGACTGCATGGCAGCGGTCATCAGGCCTATCTGGTAGGCGGCTGTGTGCGCGATCTGTTACTGGGCCATCATCCCAAAGATTTTGATGTGGTCACCGACGCCACCCCTGAGCAAATTAAAGGTCTGTTTCGCAATTGTCGATTGATTGGTCGTCGTTTCCGGTTAGCGCATATTGTTTTTGGTCGGGAAATTATCGAAGTGGCAACGTTTCGCGGTCACCACCAGGTGGAAGACAACGACAGAGCCCAAACCAGCCAGCAAAGTGAAGCCGGACAATTACTCAGAGACAATGTATTTGGCTCAATTGAAGAAGACGCGGAGCGCCGGGATTTTACCGTTAACGCGATGTACTACAATATCGCAGATTACAGTATCCGCGATTTTGCCAATGGACGTGACGCCATTGCTAAAAAACAACTGGAACTGATTGGCGATCCTGAAACCCGTTACCGTGAAGATCCGGTCAGAATGCTCAGAGCGGTGCGATTCGCGGCCAAACTGGATTTTACCATCACCGCCAGAGCCAGTGATCCTATTCCAGAACTGGCTGATTTACTGAGCAATGTGGCACCCGCCAGATTGTTTGAAGAAGTGATCAAACTGTTTATCAATGGGGCCGGCGTGGCTACCTTTAAATTGATGCACCAATATCATTTGTTTGGTCAACTGTTCCCGCAGATTCAGCCCTTGCTGGAAAACCCCGAAGGTAAAGAGTATCAGTTTTTACTAAAGGTGCTGGCTAATACCGACAACCGCATCAACTCCGGGTTAAGGGTGACGCCCGCGTTCTTTTATGCCGCTGTGATGTGGTATGCCGTTGAAGAGCGGCAGGAGCAACACATGAGCGAAGGGGGATTTAACCGCCACGATGCCTTTATTATGGCCATGAATGATGTATTACATCGCCAAATGCAGCGCATTATGATCCCCAAACGCTTTACGGCCGTGATCCGCGATATCTGGTTACTACAGCATCGTTTACCCAAACGCTTTGGCAAGCGGGCCTGGGTTACCCTTGAACACGCCAGATTCAGAGCCGCATATGACTTTTTAGTTTTGCGTGGTGATGTGGAAGGCGGTGAGATCGCCGAAGTGGGACAGTGGTGGACTGAATTTCAGGATGCCGGGGCACCACAGCGCAAAAAGATGTTGGCCAATCTGCGAGGCAGAGATGGTAAACCGGCGCGCAGAAAACGTCACTTTCACAATAAAAAGTCGTGACCCGGGAAATCGTCTACATCGGACTGGGCGCCAACCTGAATAACCCGGTGCGGCAACTTCACAATGCCTTGTCGGCAATTAAACGTCTTCCTGATACCCAGCTGCTAAAGCATTCCGGTTTTTACAGTAGCACGCCGCTGGGGCCCAGTGACCAGCCGGAATATGTCAATGCGGTCGCAGCTATTAGCAGTTTGCTGACGCCGGAAGCTTTGTTAAAAGCGCTGCAAAACATTGAGCTTGAGCAGGGCAGAACACGAAAAGCGGAACGCTGGGGGCCAAGAACCCTGGATCTGGATATTATTTTGTTCGGACAACGCGTCATCAATACCGAGCATCTCACTGTGCCTCATTATCACTTTCAGCACCGCGAATTTGTCTTATACCCACTTTTTGAAATCGCACCCCAGCTCAGCTTGCCGGATGGCAGCACCGTCAGACAACGGTTGCAGGCAGTCCCGAAAAACGGACTGACCGAATTGCTGGCGGCAAAGAATATTCAGATCGCTTGAAATCAGATGGTTTCTTCGTATAGTGCAGCATTAAACGCGCGTTTGAAAAGACGCCGGTTGATACTGATTACCCGTAACCTTGAGAATAAGGCAGTAGTTTTATGAAAAAAGTGACCACTTCCGTCTTGCTGAAAATGAAGCAGGAAAAGCAGAAGATAAGCGTATTAACTGCCTACGATGCCAGCTTTGCCAAGTTGTTTGATCAGGCCGGTATAGATGTGTTGTTAATTGGTGATTCATTGGGCATGGTACTGCGAGGGGAAGATTCCACCTTACCGGTCACGGTGGACAATATTGCCTATCATACCCAGTCTGTAAAAAATGGCACTGAACGGGCCCTGGTGGTGGCGGATATGCCATTTATGTCCTACGCCACTCCTGCGCAGGCTTATGAAAATGCAGCAAAACTCATGGCCGCCGGGGCACAGATGGTAAAACTGGAAGGTGGCGAATGGTTACTGGAAACCATTGAAGGTTTGGTTACCCGTGGTATTCCGGTTTGTGGCCATCTGGGATTAACGCCTCAGTCGGTGAATGTTTTCGGCGGTTTCAAAGTACAGGGCCGTGATCAACAAAAAGCACAAAAAATGATTGCGGATGCGCAACAGTTGGAGCAGGCAGGCATTCAAATGCTGGTGCTGGAGTGTGTTCCCAACGGTTTGGCAGAGCAGATCACTAACGCAGTGTCCATCCCGGTTATTGGCATCGGTGCCGGGCCTGAAACCGATGGCCAGGTACTGGTAATGCACGATATGTTTGGTATCAGCGCCAACTACATGCCAAAATTTTCCAAAAACTATCTGGAGGAAACCGGCGATATCCGCAGTGCCGTGGCGAAATTTATCGAAGAAGTGCAAAACGGGCAGTTTCCGGACGAGGCTCACAGTTTTGTCGACTAGGCTGAGAACGCAATGCGCGTAAGCTGACGACGATTCTCTCAGGTTTTTTAGAGGCAAATTCATGCAGAAAGTTTCTGACATTCTCAAGTTGCGGGAAATGCGACGCAGCTGGCAAATCGACGGCAAAGTTATTGGCTTTGTACCTACCATGGGCAATTTACACGACGGTCATTTACAACTGGTGAAAGAAGCCAAAAAAGTGTGTGATGTGGTGGTAGTGTCAATTTTTGTTAACCCAATGCAATTTGGGCCTAATGAGGATCTGGATGCCTATCCGAGAACCATGGAACGGGACTGTGAGTATCTCGAAGCATTGGGTGTTGATTGTTTGTTTATCCCCGATGCTGAGGCCATTTATGCCCGCGGGCTTGAGCAACAAACCTTTGTGGAAGTACCAGGTTTGTCCTACATGATCTGTGGCGCCAGCCGACCAGGTCACTTCCGTGGTGTGGCGACTATTGTCTGCAAGCTGTTTAATATGGTGCAGCCCAATCACGCCTTTTTTGGTGAGAAAGACTTCCAACAGTTGCAGGTCATTCGGGCCATGGTTCAGGATTTGTCCATGAACCTGACTATTCACGGCGTGCCAACTGTACGCGAATCTGACGGTCTGGCGATGAGCAGTCGCAATGGTTATCTGAACGATAAAGAGCGAGCCATCGCCCCTAAGTTATATGCCACCCTGATGACTCTGTCGGAACAGATCATTTCCGGTCGCAGAGACTTCCGGCAACTGGTGAAAGAGCATTCATTGTTTCTGAATAACGCCGGTTTTAAAACCGACTACATCGAAATTCGCTGTGTTGAAACCCTGATGCATCCCAGTCACGAAGATACCGAGTTGGTGATTCTGGCGGCGGCCTTTTTAGGCAAAACCCGCCTGATAGACAACCTGCCGGTAAGTCTGGATTAGATTCTTAACCGGGAGTTACTCGCTGAACTGAAACAGCCACCTCTGCAAAGGTGGCTTTTTTGTTTGCCGATCAGGCTGCCGGGGCGATGAGTTTTTGAAACACCTGAGTGGTGCTGGAAATGGCCTTTTGCTCAGCCAGAATATCCAACAAATCTTGTTTTGTGGTGAGTGGGTTGGCCAGGATTACCCGGAATACAGTGATAGTTTGCCCCTGGTATTTGGCGACTTCCAGACGGGTTCGGGAAACAAAAGACTTGCCTGACTCCCGCTGTTGTTTTTGTACCCGAACGGTTAAGTCATCCAGACGCTGATTAATTTTTTGTTTTTCACTGTCTGTGGCCTGTGTTAACTGGGCCTGTACTACTCGCGGGCAAACGCGGTAAGTAAGAATGCACAAGGTGGGATCTGTGATCAGTTCAAAGTCCGGATCATCAGTAATGAGCTGCGCGAACAATCTGGCTTTCTCAATGCTTTGGTCCACCAGTAATTCATAACCACTGCGACCAAAAATATGTAATGCTGAATACACCAGCATGGCCATGCCATTGCGGGAGCCTTCCAGGGTGGTGGCCCCTAAATCTTTGGAACCGGCCCTGAGTATGTAGTTGGCATGGTGGCGCACGGCATTGGAGTGCTCCGGGTTTTTAAACAGCACCATACCTGCCCCCATAGGCACATACATTTGTTTGTGCGCATCGATGGTGACGGAATCGGCTTTTTCTATTCCCGCCAACAGGGTCGAATGGGTTTTTGAAAACAAGGTAGGACCGCCCCAGGCGGCGTCTACATGAAAATGGCAACCCAGTTGTTGGGCCACGTCGGCAAGTTCATTAAGCGGGTCTATGTGCCCGGTTTCGGTGGTGCCTGCAATACCTACGATGGCAATGACCTTATTGCCCTGAGCTTCAAATTCTTGTGCAGTTTGCAGGGCTTTTTCAGCCGATAATGTTTGTCCCGGGCAGTCAACGGTGAGCAGTTGTTCCCGTCCAAGACCCAGTAAATCCACTGCTTTAGACAACGAGTAATGGCCACGGCGAGAACAAATTACCCCGAGTTTCTTATAGCCGTAATGCTGCATAGCGGCGGCAACACCTTCTTTGGCTACGCCGCGAAAATCGCCTGATTCGCGCAGCAAATTGTTGCGTGCCACCCACAGCGCCGTAATGTTGGCAATGGTACCGCCGGAGCAAAACGCGCCTAAGGCGCGCTGAGCACTGTGCAAATGAGCCTGATAGAAGCTGTCGTCATTGTCGTAAACCAGCTTGTGCAGCATACCCAGGACCTGACGCTCCAGTGGTGTAAAGGCTTTGGACGTTTCTATTTTCACCGGGTTTTGGTTCAGACCGACCAGCAGTTTGGAAAGAGGTAAATGGAAATAGGGCAGTGCAGACGTCATGTGACCGATAAACGTCGGCGAGTAGGTATTGACTGAATTGGCTACCAGTTTGTCCAGCAAATGTTCAGCGTGTGCGGAAACAAATTCGGGCTCTTCGGGTACCCGAAAATCGGCAAAATCGCGTTCCAGATCTTCTAATGAACGGGCCTGTGTGACCACGTGCTGGCCCAAAAATTCTGACAAGTTGGCCGACAACTGTTGTTCTATTTCTGCCAGTTTGGAGTCCCCTTGCTCGGGAACGGTAAACACCCGATACAGGTGCTCCAGGCTTGCTTCCGCTTTTTTCAAAACTCTCTCTCACTTCGCGCTGGTTTGCCGAACCAACAGTTGCATTTAATTCTGGCTGAATCCGCCACAAAAAGCCCTGAAATACCCATTCAGCGGCGGCCCGGAACAGCTAACGGGCTAGTTTACTTTTTTATCGAATACTCTGCAATCACAGGTCTAATCAGCAAGAATTCGACAAGATCCGGTTAGCTGCTATATTCAAAAATAGCAGGTGTGTTAAGACTGTTAAGTATTTTTACCGCCCTGCGATTCAACAGGCAGAGTAATAATATGCAAGTGCGTGAAATCAGTCGGGATTTCAACCTCGAAAATGTTGTTCCGTTTTTCCAGCCAATCATGGATCTTTCTGATAATTCCGTGTGGGGTTATGAGTGTCTCGCCAGGTTGATATACCCTGGGGAGCAGATTTTCCTGCCCAGTGACTTTTTGTATCTGGTGGAGAAAAACAGTTGCCACGGAGAACTGACCCAGAAGGTGTTTCACCAAAGTGCACAGTATTTCAAGGATAAACAGGTTAACTGGAGCATCAACATTACTGAACAGGACGTGCTTGATCCTCAGACGGCGGTATTCATTGAACGCAGCTTGCGGGATTATCCCAACGCTCACCGCATAACCTTAGAGATTTGTGCTCACACTCTGTTCAGTTACCCGGAACAATTTAAAACCTTTTTGCTGCTGGGAAAAACCCTGGATATTCAGATTGTGGTGGACCGATTCAGTGCGCCCTGTGAGCAACTGGAAAGCGTTTTGTCCTATCCGATAGATGGCGTGAAGGTGGAAAGTCATGCGCTAAAATCGTTAACAGCTAAGGAGCCGGAAGCGCTGCGCAAGGTGTTGCAAAAAGCCCGACTGAATGACGTCGCAGTTATTGCGGAACACATCGAAAGCCATGCAACCCTGACGGCGATGCAAAAACTCAATATTGAATACGGTCAGGGGTTTTACTTCAGTCAGGCGATGCCTGCTGTGCGTTGATTACTGTGCCTGGCTCAGAGCGAACAGTTGACCTGCCAGCTTTGTTGCCCGCTGTTCCAGTATTTGCGTTCAAAGGGCGTGATGGCAACGCCTTGTTCTACCTGTGAAACACGCGGGGATTTAGCACAAAGGGTTAACGCTGTGGCAAATTCCTCGATGTATATTTGCCAGTTGCTGCGCACCGTCAGTTCTCCCCCAATCGCCAGTACATCCTGCAGTGAGGCACTGGCATGCCAGCGTTTTTGTACCTGAGCAGACTTGGGATAGGGATTGGGATACAGTAAAAAGTGCTTTGTCACCGGCCAGTTGGCTGCCCTTACCAGACGCCAAAAATCAATGACATCAGCGCGTATCACCCGATAGTTACTGCCACCAGAAATCACTTCAGAATCATCAGCGTGCTGGCCCTTTTCGGTGCCTTGATATTCATCCTGTTTGCCGTGTTTGTTAATGCGTACGGCGGATTTATCAATACCAATCACCAGAGCTTCAGGGTACTGCTCTGCCAGTCGCCAGGTACTTTCTCCGATGCCGCAACAGGAGTCCAGAATGACTGAACGCTGCTCAAACGTTGCCAGCCAGGCCGATATCTGCTGAAAAGCCGCTTCTGTATGAGGCTGAATCGGTTTTTGATTCACACTGCGTTGGTGGCGCAGAACAATCTCCGGCAATTTGTCATGGATGTCCTGCTGATTGGTGCTGATTGAGCGGGAGTTACCTTGCATTTTAGGAGCGAATTCCGGTGCCGGTGGAAATCAGGCGCCAGGCGATTGCCGAGAAAACCAGGTTAAAAATCACCAGCACCAGCAATGATGTCATGACGGTAAAATCAGACTGCCCGAGGAAGCCAAAACGGAAGCCGCTGACCATATACACAATAGGATTAATTTTGCTTACCCATTGCCAAAATTCCGGTAATAAACTCAGACTGTAAAACACCCCTCCCAGATAGGTCATCGGCGTTAATACAAATGTCGGAATGATACTGATGTCGTCAAAGGTTTTGGCAAAAACGGCATTAATCAACCCGGCCAGTGAAAACAGGGTGGAAGTGAGGATCAGGGTGACGATGATAACGGGCAGGCTGTGCAGACTGATATCTACGAACAGCAGGGATATCGCTGTGACAATGATACCGGTTAACACGGCGCGACTTAAGCCACCGCCCACATAACCGGCAATAATCACCCAGGTGCTCACTGGTGACACAATGAGTTCCTCGATATTACGCTGAAATTTAGAGCTAAAAAACGACGACGACACATTTGCGTAGGAGTTGGTGATGACCGACATCATGATCAGACCGGGTACGATAAACTCCATGTAGGAGAAGCCACCCATCTCGCCAATACGGCTACCGATGAGGCTGCCAAAAATCACGAAGTACAGGGTCATAGTAATCGCCGGGGGAACCAGGGTTTGCACCCAAATGCGGGTAAAACGGGTGATCTCTTTACGCCAGATGGTTTTTAAGGCTACCCAGTTATAGTGAGTCATTATTTGGCCTCCTGTTGTTGTGCTTTGCGGCCATTTTCTACCAGGTTGACAAATAACTCTTCCAGTCGATTGGCTTTGTTGCGCATACTCATGATTTCAATGCCTTTGTCGGTCAACTGTTGAAACAATTTGTTGAGGCTATTGTCTCTGGGAATATCTACTTCCAGGGTATGCACATCCGGCATGCGGTAGATAAAGCCCTCCAGTTTTGGATCGGCGCTACAGCCGGGCAGGTCCAGTATAAAGGTTTCCATAATCAGCTGGCTGAGCAATCCTTTGATACTGGTATTTTCCACAATAACGCCTTTGTCGATGATGGCGATATTGCGGCACAGCATTTCGGCTTCTTCCAGATAATGGGTGGTCAGGATGATAGTAATGCCCTGTTGGTTTATTTCTTTTAAAAATCCCCACATTGCACGACGGATTTCGATGTCGACACCGGCAGTGGGCTCATCCAGAATCAGCATTTTAGGTTCATGCATTAAGGCTCTGGCAATCATCAGGCGGCGTTTCATACCACCGGATAAAGTGCGGGCTGGTTGATTGCGTTTTTCCCACAGGTCCAGTTGCTTCAGGTACTTTTCAGCCCGTTGTAGTGCAAGTGGGCGGGGTACGCCATAAAAGCCGGCCTGATTGCAGACGATTTGCAACAGGGTTTCGAACTGATTGAAATTAAACTCCTGAGGCACTAAACCAATACAGGCTTTGGCCGCTTCCAGTTCAGTGTCGATGGAATGGCCAAACACTTCCACCTGTCCCTCGGATTTGTTGACCAGTGAACTGATAATGCCAATGGTAGTAGACTTGCCTGCGCCATTGGGGCCCAGCAAGGCGAAAAAGTCACCGGCCTGCACGGTCAGGTCTATGCCTTTTAATGCCTGTGTGCCGCCCTTGTAGGTTTTTTTCAGGCCTTTGATGGAGAGTGCATGCATAGTAAGTTCCCGTGTTCAGAATGAGTCCAGAGTGACCAGATATTAGCAACGCTGTTACCTCTGTAGTCTGACAGAGAATACAAGTTTCACAGCAAAAATCTGAAGGCTTTAATATTGCGCTGTTTTTGATTTATTCAACCCGTAACGAATCACATTTTGTTCGCCAAAGATTACACCCCCTGACCAGGTAATTCGTTTGCAACAGGTGCGCTCCATGGTAGGTCTGTTATCTTCACTATTCAAATTATTCTCATTATTCCAATAATTACTGACAGAGGAAAATTCATGGCACATTTAGCCCCGCTACCCCCAGAAACAACGCCGGAACTGGCCGAGCATTTCGATATTTTTGTGGATATTCTGGGTTTTGTTCCCAACTCGTTGCTCACCATGCAAAGACGTCCTGAAATCGTGAAGGGATTCGGCGTGTTGACCCAGGCTGTAATGGCCAAAGACGGTGTTGTTGATTTGGGGTTTAAACGCCTGTTAGCCCATTTCGCCAGTCGCGCAGCAGGCTGTCAGTACTGTGAAGCTCATAGTTTGATTGCCGCTAAAATTCACGGTATATCCGAGGAAAAGGTGGCCGCGGTATGGGAGTATCAAACCAGCCCCTTGTATACCGAGGCAGAGCGGGTGGCGCTGGACTATGCGCTGGCAGCAGGCAGTGTGCCCAATGCGGTAGATGAACCACTGATGGTGCGCATGAAGCAACATTGGTCGGAAGACGAAATTGTGGAAATTCTGGGGGCGATTTGCCTGTATGGCTTTCTCAATCGCTGGAATGATTCCATGGCCACCGACCTGGAAGAGGCGCCAAGAGCCCTGGGTAAGACCGTGTTAGAAAAAGGTGGCTGGACCGGCGGCAAACACGTTAAGTAAATCAGGGGGAGTGTGAGCATTGGCTCACACTCATTGGCAGTCTCGCTACACTTTAAACTTGTGCACAATCTCAATCAGGTTGTGACTGCTCATTGCCAGTACTTTTGATTTGTCTGCCAGATCGATGGCGCGTTGTGCCACACCGCTGACATCGCTGCCCACCTTGTTGATATCGTTCGACATATTATGCGCCAGCTGATTCTGTTCTTCAGCCGCCGCAGCAATTACCGAGGTCATACCGGTGATTTGCTCCATGGATTGGCGAATACCGTTTAGATGATTACCGGTTTCTTCCACCAGGGAGGTGGCAGCGGTGGTGATCTGATTGCCGTGCGCCATGGCATCCACCGCCTGGGTTGAGCCGGTTTGAATACTCTGAATGATATTTTGTGTTTCTTCTACTGCGCTTTGGGTACTGCTGGCCAGAGTGCGGACTTCATCTGCTACCACCGCAAAACCGCGACCTTGTTCACCGGCCCGGGCGGCTTCAATAGCGGCATTCAGCGCCAATAAATTGGTTTGATTGGCGATGTTCTGAATGGTGGTCAAAATGTGGGTGATTTGTTCGATATCGTCGTTTAGCTGACCAATGACATTGGTGGCTTTATTCACTTCGTTATTGACCTGACCCATGGTGCTCACCAGATCATCCATGGCGGCACTGCTTTCCAGTACTTGCTGGTTAGTACCATCGGTGACTTCTGCTACGTGCTGAATGTTTTTAGTGACTTCCAGTGAGGCCAGTGACATTTGCTCCGCTTCAGATACGATGCGGTCCACCGAATCGCGGCTCTTTGCCAGCTCCTGGCCACATAAACTGGCAACCTGCTGACTTTCTTCACAGCCGGCGTTTACTGAACTGGCGTTGCTGTCGATGGTGCGTACGATGTTGGCCAGGTTATCGATAAATTTATTGATCCAGGTGGCCAGCTCGCCGGTTTCATCATTGACATACACCCGGATGTGGCGGGTCAGATCACCTTCACCTTCAGCGATATCTTTCATCAGGTCGCGGATTTTCTCGATGGGTTTAACTATCTGGTTGGATATCAAGGTGATGCCAAAGAAACCCACTGCCGCCAGGATAACCGCGGCGATAATCAATTGTGAAAGGGCCGCATCACTGCGGGCAGAGATTTCATCCCGCAGGCGATTTGAGGTGTCCAGCATGACATCCTCAGGCACACTCACCAGCAGATACCACTGTTTGTCTACCCCGCCAATTTCGGTGCGCGTAACCACGTTAATGCGCCCCTGATGATTACTGGAATAGACATTGCCGCTGGCCGAAACCGCAGCGTCCAGTTCCCGTTCAAAACTTCCCCCCAGTTCAGACACCGATTTACCGGAGGCACCGGCGTCTTCGCTGTAGCCGATAATATTGCCGGTTTCGCTCAGCAGCATCACTTCGCCTTTGCCGTCAAACAGGGCAGCATCGCTTTTGGTCATCAGGGCTTTTACGAAATTGGCATCAAAGTCGACACCCACAACGCCGATAAATTCACCCCGCGAGAGGATGGGCACAGAAATAGTGGTCAGCAAATAGCTGACGCCACTTAAATCAAACACATCGGGATCAATCAGGCAGCGACTGCGACGGCTTCTGGGGCAGCTAAAATAGTTATTTTTGGTTTCGTCTTCGACAGAGCTTACCCAGTCAAGGCTGATGGCTCCGGCTTCTCGGTACCCCCCTGTGTCAGGATAGTTGTCGCCTCAGTTTTTCGTATTGTTAGACAGGGGGTGGATGACAGGTTTGAGTGAAA
>NZ_JBVTQY010000030.1:0-57727 GCF_055755215.1 Planctobacterium sp. R6 | reverse complement strand
ATTGCTGCTGCGCCCAAAAGAAATGTTCGTTCATTACCATCTACTCCAAATCGTGTTTGAAGTTCTGATCGAAGGCCAGGAATTTAGTTCAAAAAAATCCCCACTAATTACTTAGCAGGGATTTGTGTATAAGAGACAGCTGTTGAGCGGCTTTTTTGTTGTCCTTTAGTAAAGCTTAAATCTAAACCTTAAACCGGGCCAAATTACCATCAATTTGCTCACTCAGCGCATGCAATTCATCCGATTGCGTTGTGGCCTGGTGCACGTTTTCCGCCAACTGATTTGAAGCATCGTGTATCGCTGTCGCAATTCGGTTAATCTCTTCTGTCGAGGTGTATTGCTCTCTGGAGGCATTTGCAATGGTATTGGCCCTGCCGGAGATATCTTCAATGGCTTCTGCGATACGCATTAAACTGCTGGTCACTTCCTGGGCACTGGCGCCTGTTTCAGCGGTCAGAGCTTTACTTTGCTCCATGATATTCACCGCATTTTGGGTTTGTTCCTGTAGTTCCTTAATAACATTCTGAATTTCACCCGTTGCTTCATGTGTGCGACCGGAAAGCGCCCTCACCTCATCGGCAACCACCGCAAATCCTCTTCCCTGTTCACCGGCACGTGCGGCTTCGATGGCAGCATTTAAGGCTAACAGGTTAGTTTGCTCTGCAATTCCCTGAATGGTAGACAGTATACTGTTGATTTGCTGAGCCTGCTCATCGAGACGATTGATCGTTACGGTTGTCTCATCGATTTGACGCGTCAGGTTTTCCATCCGTTTTTTGTTTTCGCCGGCGTTCTTCATGCCATTATTGCCTTCTTCAGCCGCCTTTTGTGCTGCGGTTGCCGTATCTGTGGCGTTGTCTGCCACATGAGAAGAGGTTGTCGACATTTGATTAATTGCGGCGGCCACCTGGCTTATCTCTGATTGCTGTACCTGAATCGCATGATTGTTATTTTGGGCGTTGTCGCGAGCCGAGTTAGACAAGTTTGTCAGGCGACTGGCGGAGGTCATAGTATCTGACACTAAATCGTGAATAATCTTAATAAAATGGTTAAAAGATTGACTTAAACGGCCTATCTCATCTTCACTTTTTACTTCCAGACGCTTGGTGAGATCCGCATCGCCTTTGCAGATATCTGACATGGCTTTATTGAGCGACACAAGCGGCTGTAATAATAAGGAGATCATAAATCCGGACACCAATACCACCAGACCAATTGTAGCTGCAGATATCAGCAGGTTAGTTACCGCAATCATCCCCAGACCAGACATGGCATCTGACTCTTCCATGGCCAACAGTAATTTCCAGTCAACACCATCAATGGCAAAGGTTGCTGCCATCCAGGTTTCGCCGTCTATTTCAATTTCGCTGGCTTTATTGCCTAAACGGGTTCCGCCTCCAAAACTGGACAATGACTTACCGACCTTCGATTTGTCAGGATGTACTAAGAACTTCCCTTCACCGTCGATCAGCGCGGCATAACCGGATTCACCAATTTTTACCCCTAATACTTCTTCAACCACGTCCCCCAGTTCGACATCCGCGGCGATAACATCATTGGCCACCGGTTGCGCAAACGTCATAACGATGTTGCCTGAGCTGGCATCCTGATACGGTGGAGTAACTATCTGTTTCGCGGCTTGCTGTGCCTGCCTGTACCAGGGACGTGTTCTGGGATCGTAGTCCGCTGGCAGGTTTATTGCCGGATAGGTCAACATACGTCCGTCACCGGCTCCAACGTACATTACTTCGAATTTACCCGCGAGTTGACCTTGTTGAACGGTATCCTGAATGCTGTTTCCTAATCGCAGCGCTTCCGCCGCACCAGAAACCATCTGGCTTTTTACACTGAACCAATTGGCGACAAAACGGGTGGTATTTTCGCCGGTGCGGTTGATGATTTCGGTTACACCACTTTTGAGCCCGGAGCGTGCCTGCAGATAATTTACCATGCCATTAATGGTGACCAGGACAAACACGACTGCGCCAACACTTAGCATTAATCTTGCGCGAATACTGATAGATGTCATTTACTAATTCCAGCTTAGATACGATAGGAAACCTGAACAGTTATCCCAAATATTCGATAGTTCAGCGACTGTGAGGTCGTCAGCAGCCAAACCCATTAGTTGCAGATTACTTAAAGGAACATCATATTAAAAGACGTTATATGCAAAAAAGTTAAATCAGAACAAGAATTTCCCTGTAAATGTGGCGTTACTTATCTTTGCGAATGGCGTTTAAATAGGCCCGATTCAGTTTTTGCTCTATAACCTGTGAAAAACTCAACCTGCCATTATCCGATAAGGCCACCAGTATGCGATGCGCTTCATCAGATACTGTAATGTCTTTGCCTTTTTGCCGCATCCGCGATTTTCGTACAGATGCATTTAGCTTCTGCTGTTGCTCAGGCTGTAAATTATCTGCTATCCAGTCTAGCCACTGCGCCTTATCATCAGGTAACTGGTGGAGACTGGTTACAGATTTATTTTTTTGCTCAAGGCTAATCCCCTGCCAAAAGCCTGGGCGCGCAATGCTGCGCATTAAATATTGTTTAACAACGAAAAAGTCAGCGTCATTCATCACGGTACTCACATAGCAATTGTTACCTGTCACAAATGATTGCATGTGACAGGTAACGTTACAAGCCTGTCATAGATAAATTATGTTAACCTGGTTACCGCCCTGTCATTCTTCGACCATAACTGAACTCAACGCCTTTCGCACCATTAAAATATGAACTAATTCAGGAAGTTGGAAATTCAACAACATCATCAGCTAGAATAGAGTCTAAAAATTATTAGTTGTTTTTTCTGGGAACTTTATTGTGGAAATTCTGGATTCAATTATCTCACTGACCCTGGTGCTGTTATTCGTTATCGATCCATTTGGTAATGTACCCATCATTTTATCGGTACTCAAAGAGGTTCCAAAAGAAAGAAAACGCAAAATTATCTTCAGAGAAACTCTGATAGGTCTGGCGCTGTTATTGATCTTTTTGTTCTTTGGTGAGCATTTTTTAAAGTTATTTGGATTGCAAACTGAAGCGGTAACCATTGCAGGTGGGGTTATTCTGTTCGTGATTGGCATCAAAATGATATTCCCGCCCCCGAAAGGACACAGCATATTTGGTGGTGAAGGTGAACCATTCGTAGTACCAATTGCCATGCCCATGATTGCCGGCCCCTCAGCGCTGGCAACCCTGATGGTCATGTCAAAGACCTCTCAGCTGAGTTTACCTATGCTCACCCTTTCGGTATTGATTGCATGGGCAATTACTATGGTTGTTTTGTTATCCGCACCTTTTATGCTGCGCATACTAAAAGACAAAGGTCTGTTAGCTTTGGAACGCTTGATGGGGATGTTGTTGCTGATCATGTCAGTACAAATGTTTATCAACGGGCTTTTCGGATTACTTAAAAAAGCCCCCCTTTAAAATCAGCGGCTAACCACCAGTTGCGTTAGCCAGCTAGCGTTTTCCAGTCGATGGCTAACCGTCAATACCTGATACGTACCGTCAAACCATTGGCTGCAATTTTTCAAATTTACTCGCTGATTCGGTGTTAAAGAGGCATTTCCGATAACCGTAAGCTCCACTTCTGTGGGATAGTCATCGTTTTCGACTGGTGCGTCCTCAAAATGCACTACACCGTTAAAGTCCAGTAAGGATTCGCCATAAGTAAAACACTGCGCTGGGTTGTTCTCAAATGGAAAGTCGATGTCTGTAAGCGCATTTAAAACCACCAGAGTACCTACCCCTGACGATACCTGAGCCTCTAACGCCATCAGTTCACCACTAAATACCCGGGTGCAATGGTCTGCATCCCCTAATGCCACCTCTACATTTGCCAGCGGATTAATTTGCTTTGGAAAATGAATCTGATCAGTGGTTTGCGAAGATTCATTGATGGTGATGCTCGCAACACTTTCCTGATCAGCATGCAAAACCACCTGCACCGCACTGATTTGATGAGTCGCACTTAATGGCTGTCCATCGACGGACACGATACAGTTAATTGGCTTTTCGGTAACGGGGTTATTCATTTCACTCTCTGATATTTTATGTTTAATTATTTCGACATAATGGTAATTATTTTATTTACCACTACAATCTTACTCCCAGGCAAAGGAACACTATAAGGAATATAACTATGTCACAGCAAGAAAGGTTTGATATTAGCGCGCCAACAGCAATGTTAGGCTCAGTGGAACATGAGGATCCTAAAATAAATGATCCGATGCAGCAAAGAAGGCAGGTGTTGGGCGTTTTTTCCGTGATGGTTTACAATGCTAAACTGTTTTTTGATGCCATGCTTGCACAGGGTTTTGATCAAAAGCGGCTGTTAACCCCTTCAAACCACTTTCCCAGTCAGGTCCCTGGCTTAAACACCTATCAAACAGAAGCCATGGTGTTTAATACCCGCTATCAGTACCATCCCTTCGCAATTGTTATGTGTACCTCAACCGAAGAGGTACAAACCACGTATCAGATGGCAGTTAAATATAATTTACCGGTGAGAGTTCGCACCGGAGGGCACGACCATGCTGGTGAATCCAGTGGAGACAACACGGTTTTAATAGATATTACCGGGTTAAAACCCAAAATTGAAATTGATGACGATGGCATAGCGACCATCGGCGCCGGATACCGCTTTTATGAGCTAACACCACTTTTGGCAAAACAGGACCGAATGATACCGCATGGAACCTGTGCTACCGTTGCCCTATCGGGGTTTATTCAGGGCGGAGGCTGGGGCCCCTGGACCAGAAAGCACGGTATGTGCTGTGAGCACCTGAAAGAAGCCACAATCATTTTAGGTGATGGCACCCGGATCACCGCCACTGAAAAACAGCACTCCGATATTTTGTGGGCGTTACGCGGTGGTGGCGGTATGAGTTATGGGATTGTCACCGAATGGAAAGTCCAGACTTTCGAGCTACCACATGAGATACACCGGTTTACCATTGAATGGAACTCTCCCACGCAATTGAGCGCAGATTCCAGCTGCCCGCTACCCTCTGAGGATTACGCAACAGACAAAATACTGACAGCCTGGGAAGACGCCATTAACGAAAGCAACACTGAATTGCTGGGTACAAACCTGAAAATCAATGCGAAACACTTCGACGGTGATTTTGACAAGGCTTACAAAAACGGCATATACCACCATTGTTTGATGTATGGGTATTGGCAGGGTAACGAAAACCAGTTGCAGAACTTTATTGATCGCGCTTTTGCCAGTGTCGGCGGCACGAAGGCTACAGTGGTGATTTACCCGGCCAATGGCGCCGGTCAAAGCGATGATGATGCCAAATACCCAGTAGATTTAATGGGTGACTGGGGAAGAAACTCAATCGCCGATGTCAGTCGCTATTCTGGCCAGGGCCCGGGCAATACCGCCTTGTTGCAGGGGACGCCGTTTACGCCAGATTATGATGCCCCTGCTCCCCATAAAATCAGTTCAAAACTGGTTCCGGCCAAAAGTTCAGGACTATGGAATGACACCAGCCGCAAACAGTTGATCAGGACACTTTCCTCCAATTTACTAAGCCCTGAAAGCGAGCACCTGGGCTTGTTTAGTTATGTAACCCTGGGGGCAATTGTGGGGGATTTTTATCAGGATATGGGCGTTTCTCAAGAGACTGCATGTCAGAAACCCTGGCAAAACCCAAAGGAACTGGGCGTGGCTTTTCCGTATCGCCCTTGCCAATACACTATTCAGTATCAGACCTGGTGGAATGAAAGCATCAAAAACAAACTGGAGCTTCAAACCAACAAGGTCTTTGTCGATACCAACCGGGCTATGGACTGGATTGATGTGTCACAAAGAGCCCAGATAGAAGGCGCTTATGGCGCGTTTATCAGCTTTAAAGATCCGGGTATTGCCACAAAAGTGTACTTTCAGGACAATTATGATGAATTGGTCAGTATCAAAAAGACCTACGTGGAGGACAGATTTAATCATCTGAGAACCCGAAAAACCATCATTTAATCTTCAGCCGGATTGCGGGGTGCAAAATCAGTGTCTGTCGCGCAATCCGGCGTTTGCTTTATTCACCAGTTCATTTATTTAAATTGTTTATTGCACTTTTACAGTTGATTCCCGCGGTTAATATGGTTTTAATCCGCTACAGATAAGATTAACGCTATAGCTTTTCATATGTTACAAACCTGGCAAATTTCTTCCGCTAACGGCAATCAGGCTACCATTCTTAACTTCGGGGCCCGCCTTATTGACTGGTGTACGCAAATTTCTCGCGGGCAGAATGTCATTGTTGGTTATGACCACATTGAAGATTATTTGCAGGACGGCGCCTGTATGGGGGCTATTGCTGGCCCCTACGCCAACCGGATTGCTCAATCTCAGGTCATTATCGATGGTCAGACAATTTATCTAGGCGCAAATGAAGGGGAAAATCACCTGCACGGTGGTAAAGATGGCTTACAAAACGTCTACTGGCAACTTAAGGAACAAACCAAAGACAAACTCACTCTCACTTACCTGCATCAAAAACGCGCAGCAGAAGGTTACCCCGGCCCTATTCATTTTGAGGTGAGTTATGAGGTAACAGAAAACAATGAATTACGCATCGAGTTTTCAGCCACTTCTGCCAGTAAAGTCCCGGTTGGGCCAACTGGTCACGCCTATTTTAATCTGGCTGAACACAACAAGAACATCAATAGTCACTGGTTAACACTCAATGCCGCCACATACACGCCGGTTGCGGCAGACAATATTCCCACCGGCGACATAGCGACTGTACCGGCGGACTTTGATTTCACCAGCCCTAAACAGATTACCACCAGTCTTGATCATAATTTTGTGGTATCCCGTACCGATGACAATGTGCCTGTGGCGCGTTTGAGCAGTAAAGAAAGCGGTGTTGCACTGGAAGTATATTCTGATTACCCCGGCGTACAGGTTTACACTGCAGATCATATGGGGTCGCCATTTGTGCCGCGTAACGGTATCTGCATTGAACCCCAATACTATCCCGATGCTCCCAATAAACCCGACTTTCCCTTTGAATTTACGACACCAGAGAAACCATTCAGGAAAAAAATTCGCTATCGAATGCTGGTGAACGAATGATTATTTGATTAATTTTAAAAGAGTCATTTAAAGGTTTTTCAGAGCAACTCAGCTTGTGCTTGAGTTAAGCTGTTTCTTTAAACCGGCATTAAAACACAAATCCCGAATGTTGTTCTTTTTGTCCTTCGGCTTTCATTTGGGCTTTGTGTTTTGCCAATAGCTGACTGACCGATTCGGTGACACGCTGCGTCACATAGGCCGCCAATTTCGCATCGTCAAAATCGCGTAATGCTGGTAACTGACAACCAAACTCGATATAGCCATGCGCCTCTTCAACACCGAAAAAACGCGCTGCTGCATCACTTCGGTAATAAGTATTGCTGACCTGAATATCACATTGTGCATTATCAACCTGAAAGCTGATAGCTTGCTTACCGTCCAGGATCTGTTTTTGTTTGGTTTTGCTAAGCATGGCAATCGCGTCAATTTCAATGTTATAGCGTTTTGCGATAGCCGCCAGAATAGTGTCCAGGCGTTCGGAGTCCAGCCGCTCCACCAGTTGTTCCGCTTTTAGTGACAGTAATTTGCCTGAATGATTGACACTAAAAGTCAGCGTGGCCAGTTTTTTCACGCCAGACTTATTGATAAATTTGGTCACGACGGTTGGCACTTCTTTATTAACATATTCTGCTGAGTTAAATGCCCAATGGCAGACAGGCTGAGCAAAACGTTTACTAACACTGTGTATCACGGTTTTTTCTGTGTTGCTAAGGTCCTCTTTGATTCGTTGATTAAGAGACTCTTTGCGTGCTTCCAGATATTCGTCTTGTGCTGCAAGATCATGGTAGATTTGGCTAAGCACTTTACCAACACCAAAGCCACTCTGTTTACAGGCTATCTGATTTTCTGCCCGCTCTTTCACGGACAGGGACTTGCCCGGTTCCTGGTTATTTCCATCGGATAAGAAAAAGCTTTGCGGGCTGACTCCCAACTGTTGCTGAAGGGTTTTATCACCGCCCAGTTCAAGATTGTACAGTTTCAGGGCAGCAGATTGTTGTGCCAGGCAGGTGGATGTGGATAGTGATAATGTAATTAGCAACAGCGGCAGATATTTGCTCATAATGCACCCGTCAAAAATGTGTCTGTTCGTCAAAGAAGACATGAATAACAGATTTTAAGCAAAAATTAAGCCTTATCCAGAGCAACACCGTTTTTACCCCGATTATTCTGAACATCGAAACGCGCTGCGCTAACGGCGATCCTGTAAAAAGCGAATAGGCGTAAAATCGCCCTCTTCCAGTAACGGCAAGCTGGACTCCACAAGACATTTTTCCATCCACTCTTTATCTTTTGGCTTCAAAGACATAGGGGAAGCTGCAGACACTTCGGAAATCAACGAAGGGTTGATATCCGCAGTAGCTAATGCGATGGCCTGCCAGACATTGTGCTCAGCCTGCTCAATTTCTTTCAATAATCTATGGTGTTCACTGACATCGTGGCTGGCCAGTCTTTCAAATTGACGTTGCAATTGCTTAGCCCGCAACAACGCGGGAGCAACCAGTTGTCGAAACAAGGACTCTTCTGTGGAAGTATGATCAGGGGGACTTAAAAATGATCCAGCCATAATCCGACATCTTACAAATTATAGGCAACACCTACCAGTTCTCTGTGATATGTGTAAGTGCAAAATGATTTATGAATTACACATGGCGGGATTTTTGTTTACACTAAGCGAAACATAAAAAGAGCAAATAAATGACCGAATCAGAACTTGTCAGTGTCGTTTTTCAAATCAGAGACCAGATTAATTTTCTCTGGAACTTCTACGTCACCGCCTGTGCCGTGCTCATTGGCTGGATTTATTCTGACAACATGTCCTGGAATAAAGATAAATACCTGGCGATTTCCGGATTGTTTTTCGTGTTCGCGCTGATCAATGTATTAGCGGTAAACAAAGAATACGGCCTGCTGGCACTGGCATTATCTGACCTGAGTAACAACGCCTCAGTTTCAGGAAAGTTTGTGCCGGCGCTTGCGCAATCAGGAGGTTTAGGTGCCATGGGGGCAACTTTAGTTCACCTGCTCGTAGATGTGTTGCTGTTGCTGCTAATTCGGCATCGGTTCAACAAGAAGCTCATTCAGGTTTAAGCTGCCGCAGTTTGTGAAGGCGAAAAACCGAAAAAACGCTTGTACTCGCGACTGAACTGGGAAAAGCTGCTGTATCCAACATGAAAGCTGGCTTCATTGGCCTGCATTCCCTGTTTAAGCAGCGCTTGTGCTCTTTGTAACTTTATGCCTTTGATGTACTGATTAGGTGGTAAATGCATCAGGCGCTTGAAGGCATTGTAAAAAGCCGTCTTACTCATATTCGATAAGCTCGCCAATTGTTCAACCTGAATGCTTTTATTCAGGTTGGCGTGGATGTAATTTACCGCTTTCGACACTGGTTGAATGTGTCCGTATTGGTTCAATAGTTCGCGCAATGCAAAGCCATGTTCACCCGTTAAGATTCTGAAGTAGATTTCATCCACAATGGCATCCCCCAGTATCGCCGCTTCAGTCGCGGAACTGCTGACCTTTAACAGTCTGTTAAAGGCATCAATCAAGTCAGCATCAGCTTCTCCGACAACAACACATGAGGCATCCAAAGGTTTGTGCTCGACAACATCAACGTCACTTTGCAGTCTTTCAATTTGTAAAATGATTTCGGCCAAACGCACCAAATTTATACCTAATGCTGCGGACAAAAAGGGGGTCTGTTCTGAAGCATCCACCACTTCTGTTTGCACCGGCAGGGGTAAAAAATTAATGAAAAAGTTTCCGGACCTGTACCTGTATACTTCCGATCCTACATGACAGACCTTTTCACCTTGTGCTATCAGGCATATCAGTGGCTCATACAGATTGGGGCATTTGGATTGCGTAACCGAAGATTTAAAACAGGCAACGCCTGAAACTTTGGTTTGATTAACCCCATCCTGCAATCCGATTTGTCTTAGCTGCTCACTGAGCAAGTCTAACTTTTCACGCTTTCCGGCCATAACAGTCCTGACACCTATAGAGTTCTGAGGTATTAGTTTTTGAGCGCAATACTCTACCGGAAAATTCCTGCCAGAGCAGTTGTTGCTTTATTATTATGTACGATTAGGCATGTAATTAGTTAAATTGTGTATCGGAACGACCAGTTGCCAGGACTTTCACCGTATCAATGTATTCTTTCACTGCCATGTCTGTTATGAACATAGCTGTTCACCTGGATCAATATTGTCTGGTTTTTATAGCAGAATGAAGCTTCACCGACAAACAACTGTGAGAAACCCTGTTGGCTCGTCAAATACCATTAGACACTCACTCAGCGTCCTGGCAAAAGCCCTCTTCAGCAGGCGTTTTTTACTGATGATTATAAAATGAAAAACGTTTTAAATTCAGTTACATCAGAAAAACAGCAGCGTTTAAAAACAAAAATGCCCAGTAGTTAATAATTGTCAAAGTTACTAAGCTACTGAGCATTTTTAAATGCCTGTATTAAGGTAAAATAGTTACCTATTTAATATCGAAAAACGATTTAATATAGATCGCCCATTCATCTTTAGTGGGCTGACAAATCTTATCCTCACAAGCGATATACCAGTTTCTGATCACATGAATTTCAAGAGTATCAATAGAACCGGGCGCGCCATTTTCAATGTGCAGCACAGTCTCTCTACTGAGTCCTAAAATATCCCCTAATTGTTTTTGTGTAATTCCGGCCTCTTTACGCATGTTGCGCAATCGTTCCGGGTTAAATTTTTCTTCTTTATCCAATGGTTTAATTCCTCTGTCACGATGGAAACGGTCAGAATAGTATCATTTAAATTTAAAATGTGTGAGCCACCAAATTCAAATTTTTAACAATTCCGTGAAACAGTTTACATAATATGTAACCCATTTAACTTAAATATAGTTGCAAATGGATTATTAGTGAAATCAGGCAGATAAATTTGAAAACCAAGGAGAATATTATTGACCAAAAATTAATCGGAGGAGGCTGTACTGTCTATGAAAGTGACTGAATCAGAAAGGAAATCGCCTCCTGTCTTTTATAAAAGAGTCGGTACCTAAGACCTGTCTGTTGATAAACAGAATCCCACCACTGAACATATCCCTGCGGCGCATCTTGTTCTAACACCAGAGCGGTTACCTTCAACCCAAGACTTTTGGCGTCTTTGATGGAGCTGATCAAGAAATTTCTGACCTCATCATTAGCCAGGCTTTCACCAGCAACCACCGTTGCCAGACTGCCCCAGGCTATGGGCTGTAAAGCGCTGCGCAAAGGCGCAATTTGGGCGTGATAACGCTCAGCAAAGTCAGCGCCAAACGGGCCGGTGGCGTTGATAAACAAAATGCGTAACGACACATCCAGAGAGAGTTCTAATTTGCCAGTCGGAGTTTCACTGTTTGTTGAATCTTGCATAACGTTAGTTCCGCCTGTTAAATCGTGTCATTGACGCGGTTTAATTTTGCAAGTTGGTCTGTAAGATCTCTGACTTGCTCTTCAAGTTTTATCACCCGACTTAGCAAATCGTCCTCATCGGCTATGACGTCTTCGCAGGCATCAATGAGCTGTGGAGTTTGTTCTTGCTCAGCGAAACAATGTGCATAGCGGCTTTCCCGCTTACCAGGTTCTCGTGGCAACCGTTGCACCAACTGATCCTGGTTAAAATCCATTAACGATTGCAACGCAGATTCAACCTCGTCGACATTACTAAACTCTGCCAGTCGATTACTACGGGTACGCAGTTCACCTGGTGTTTGTGGCCCTCTTAATAATAACAGACACACAATGGCAGTTTGTTGAGCGGTAAATTTGTAACTGCCAAATTCCGTATTACAAAATTTGTGCTTGTATTTGGTAACCCGGCTGCCCCAGGTGTCTTCCATAATTTGTCGTTTCGAGGCTAACGAATCCAGGCCACTCTGAACATCGGTTTCACTCAATGTCATGACAGGTTCCCGGTTACTTTTCTGATTGCAGCCCACGGTCAGGCCATTGAGGGACAGCGGGTACTGCTCCGGCGTGGTAATTTCCTTCTCTAATAAGACACCTATAATACGTGCTTCAATGTCGTTTAGTTTGATCATTACCCAACTATCTCCTGTAAGAATTCTTCTTTGCGAGTGTTGCCTCGCTTATTTCGTCGTTATAGTGACAAGGTGCTCGCAGGTTGGATTATCTTCATCCATTATCTACTGCGCGGATTACCCTGTGTTCGATTCAACCGCTATTTCTTAAACACTTGCAATTCAAAATCAAGTGTCACATTCAGACTCGTCAAACCGTTAATTTGTTGTTTTTTATCCTCGGATATTGACCAATAATACGGGGTCATCATCAATAAGTTTAATATTTGTTCACCGGCTATGGTTTGTTGCTCCGTGACCCGTCGCTGGAAAATGGGTTTCAGTAAAATGCTGTCATCCTGTTTGACCGGATTTCCCTTGTGCGAGTTGACTGAGTCATATACCAGACCGGCCAACTCAGAAAGGTGTTCCCTGCCGGGCCCAACCAATAGGAAAATTCCCTCGGATTTCAGACATCGATGAACCTCTGGCAAACTGTAAGGCGCAAAAATATCAAGTACTACGTCAAAGCTGCCGTCGCGATAAGGCAGATTCACAGCACTGGCCACAGAATAACTGGCGGCTTTAAACTGTTTAGCCGCCAACTGGACGGCAAACTTAGAAATGTCCGCTCCCCAAAATCCAACATGATTAAAACGGTCGGCTAACAATTGCTGCAATTCACGACCATAAAATCCTTCGCCACAGCCCAGGTCTAAAACAGTCGTCAGATCATGCTTACACTGCGTTTTGAGGGTCTCTTCCAGTGCTTTAACTAAACATTGGTAATACCCTGCCGTGAGAAAGTCCCGCCGGGCAAGTAACATCGCTTTACTGTCGCCAGGCGCTTTACTGCGTTTTTTGTTTACCGGTAAAAGATTAATATAGCCTTCTTTAGCGATATCAAACAGGTGATTGTTAACGCACTTAAAAGACCGCTGGACGGGTTCAAGGTGCTGCTTACATATCGGACAGAGATAAAGTGAGGATTTCGGATGCATTTTGTCATCTGGAGAGGTTGTTTTATTCAAGTTTGACTTCTCCTCTCCGGGGTCTTCAGTTATTGTGGCCGTCTATTTTCGCAAAAATTAGTTCCTGATGCTACGGAAACAAACTGGCGTTGCGGTTAAAAATACCGTTAGATTCATATACAGCTTATTGATTTATCTCTCATTTAACCTTTATGTTAATGCAACTATGCAAGACAGTAACCGATCTCCAGACGCAATAAGAGTCGCCACATTTAATATCGGTCTTGACCAGGCTAAACAGCGGGGAGAATTAGCCCAACTGCTTTCAAAGGGTGATTACCCGGCGGCATTAAAATCCGCTGAAATCATTCAACGTGTGGCTCCGGATATCCTTTTACTAAATGAAATAGACGGCAATGACCAAGGCAAGACCTTACAAATTTATCTCGACTTGTATCTGAAACGAGGTCACGCAAACCTGCAAGGCTTGGAATATCCCTATATTTATCAACCAGAATGCAATACCGGAGTCAGTGCCGGTATCAACTTCCGAGGCAGTGAGCAACGTCCTGATAAATTTGGATTTGGTCATTATGATGGTCAGTATTGTATGGCATTGTTGTCCAAATTCCCGATTCTGGAATCTCAGATTCAGACCTTCCAACGCTTTCTGTGGAAAGATTTCCCCGGCGCGCTGCTACCGCAATTAGATGGCAAAGCCTGGTACTCTGACGAAGGCATAAAGCAGTTTCGCTTATCTTCTAAAACCCATGCAGATATTCCAGTGAAGATCCACGGCAAGGTAGTTCATGCGCTTATTTCGCACCCAACTCCCCCCGTTTTTGATGGTGAGGAAGATCGGAATGGGCGCAGAAATTTTGATGAAATCAAATTCTGGCAACACTATGTAAATGGAGACCTGAACTGGTTGTATAACGACAATGGGGTAGCAAGCTCGGGATTAAAGGGCAATGACAGGTTTGTTATTCTTGGCGACCTGAACGCTTCCACGGTTGAAGGAGATGCGACCGAAATCAATGGCAAGCGAGCGATCACTGAGTTACTGCATAATCCCAAAGTGGCGCGGGGATTTTCAGAACGCCAGGCAGCGCAACACATTCCTCAGCGAACATGCGATGTGCCTCAAAATGCGCAATCTCAATGGTGTCCTTATCATACAGCGGCGTGGAAAATGCGCGCCGATTATGTCATACCCTCCGCGTTTGGCCTGAATATACATAATGCTGGTGTATTTTGGCCTGCCGCAGACAGCGAATTAGCAACACTGGTAAGTGAAGATGAACGTGGCGCGAGTAGTTCCGATCACCGATTGGTTTGGCTGGATGTCACTGTACGGTGACAGGCTGCTCCGTAAATTGGCGTTGCAAATGCGACCTATTACGTTGCTGAATCGCGGATTTTGTACAGAAAATACAACAAAAAATCAGCAAATAAAGTCAATTTTTGTACATTTTCACTTTCAACTGCTGTTTTTTTAACTTATTATTTCGGATTAAGATGTTAATAAACTATTAACTATCTAAATGTTATTAGGTCTGGCATTGTTCTGTATGTTAGTAAGATGAAGTAAATACCGATGTTTAATAAAAAGCTTCAAGTTGAAAAAGTGGAAATGGTTAAGAAAATCATTCGCAAGTATGATTATGGTAACTATGAAGCGACTCATAAAGAATGTGTTGAACTAGGTTTGAACGTAAACAGACCCGCCTTAGATCGCTTTGGCGAAAAACTACAGATGTTAGACTCTCAGGCAAAAAGCAAATCAAAATTGCTTTTCGACGAAGTTGAATCCCACTCTCCGACGGCTTCTGCGATTGAAATCACTAAAGAGCCCACCATCGAATTATCTGATCAGGTGACTAAAAGCGACTATGGTCGTTTTGCCAGCCGCTCTGAAGAAATCACCTTTGAATTGGGTGCATTGCGTATTCGCGAGAACGAATTGCTGACAGAGCTCAGCGAAATCAAAAAGAAAACCAGTAATTAAACTCTAAAAGCGCTTTTCCAGGCACAAAACTTTCTTGTGAGCTATAACTTTAATAAAGCCCACCAGAGTTTTAAACCATGGCAGATTTAACGGATACACTGAGACAATTTAAAAGCACGTTTGATGCCTCTACACCTGCGGAAATACTGGAAACCATCAACCGCAGCTTGTCTTTATTTCAGTCCCACTCGGTGTGCGCTACCTGTCTTCCTGTGGGCAGTATTATGCCAAAGTTCCAGTTAAAGACCTTATATGATATCCCTTTAAGTAGCGACCATTTAGTTAACGACAGGCCATTGATAATTACTTTTATCCGCGGTGGTTGGTGTCCCTATTGCATGCTTGAAATGCAGGCCTGGCAAAACTATTGCGACAACGCCAATGACACAATTAACCTGGTAGCTATCACGCCTGAATTACCTGAGTATACGTTGCAGGCCAAACAAGACAATAATATCACGTTTCCCATTTTATATGATGAGGGTTTGGCGTTTGCACAAGATCTGGGGTTGATATGGGAACTGGATGCAGAAATGATTGAGTTGCTAAAACGCTGGGAAATCGATCTTGAACAACGCAATAAAGAACAAAATTTCAGACTTCCGGTACCTGCCACCTTCGTAATTGACCAAAATTACAAAATTCATTTTCGATTCATAGAAGAAGACTATACATTGCGTGCTGAACCCACCAAAGTTCTGGAAATTTATCAAAAATTGCTTAATAACCCGACTGACTGAACCATTAACTTAATGTTTTTAAAACAAAATTATATTGGTGAGTGTTTTTTAATCAATGTAGATTTATTCCCATCACATTTAATCCGATTTTAAGGAAATTATGAATTTTGGTGAATTTTTGCCTCATCTATGTTGCAAACAATAACATAATCATCTACTTATAATGTTCTAAACATAACTATTAGCGTCGTTATGATAATCAGGGACACACAAATAAGATTAGTTTCGTTTACAGACGAATACACCAGTTACGCAGTGGCAGAACTTTTAGGCTCGGGGCAAATAGTCACCCGCCCCTATGAAACCATCAGTCATGAAGAAGTCGATACCACCTACCCCATAATCTGGTTGGTGTTAGTTAATCAATGGGAAGCGATTAAGTCCCTTGATATTCGCAAATATCATGGCACTAATGAGCAAATCCTGTACCTTATTACCGAGCAAAAACCTCAAATATTGCCGCCATATCTCAGTGACAATACATTGTTTTGGCAGGCCGGCGGTGGTCAACTCATTGATAACCTTAAGTACGCTGAACAGCGTATTTTGCAACGACAGCATTTTTACCCTAAAGAACTGGACGATACCTTTTTACGCCTGAACTTCTATGGCCGTTCGCCAAGTTTTTTAAAGGCTGTCAAACTGATTAAAAAAGTGTCCTGCGCAAATACCAATGTTTTTATTAAAGGGCAAACCGGTACCGGTAAAGAGCTTACCGCCAGAGCAGTACACTATATGAGTGATCGTGCTAATGAAGCCTTTGTGCCAATCAACTGCGGTGCCTTTACTGATGATCTGATTTTAAGTGAACTATTTGGTCACGAAAAAGGCGCGTTTACCGGCGCCCAGAAAAGCAAAACCGGTCTTTTAGAAGTGGCCAATCGGGGAACGGTATTCCTCGATGAAGTGGATAGTCTTTCCCCAAAAGCTCAGGTGGCATTACTTCGCTTCCTGCAGGACAGCGAAGTACGCCCGGTAGGTGGAAGCGATGTAAAAATCGTTGATGTGCGCATCATTGCTGCTTCTAACAAAGAAATGAAGGAGCTGATTAAGGCAAAAGACTTCCGGGAAGATTTGATGTATCGCCTGGATGTATTGCAAATCCCGCTTCCGCCATTGAAAAAACGTGGCGAAGACATTCAGATACTGGCTCAACATTTTCTTTCAACCCAGAGCCTGCAATGCAACAATCAAATTAAAGTACTGTCTGCCAATATGATTACAGCAATGCAGGCATGGAACTGGGATGGTAACGTTCGGGAGCTGGAAAACTTCATAAAACGAGCCTGGTACTTAACCGAAGGCTTTATTATTTCCGACACCAGCTTGTTAACCGGATCGAATACAACGGATAACGATGTAATTAATCGCATCAACGGTGATTTGGAGGCTTTTGACGGGTTTCAGGCAGCAAAGGAAGAACTGATCGTGCAGTTTGAACGGGACTACCTCACCCGTATTTTAGTCAAAACAGAAGGCAATATTTCCAAAGCAGCAAGAATAGCTAAAAAGGAACGACGCTCCTTTTGTCGGCTGATGGAAAAACACGGCCTGGAAAGAACCCAATTCTCTACCTGAACTAAAACAAGCTTATATGAAGGCGCATAACATCCTGTTTGCGCCTTTTTTGTTGTTTGCTCTCTCTACCATACACTCACTGTTCTTACCCTGACTTCTTGCCCTGACAGTGGCCTCTGAGGCAGCTTAACTACCCCTTAATGCTGTTGCCTAACAATGCGAAATGATCTTTATCACCAACGCCTGAATGGCCGCACCTGATTAAAGGCCGAACGGATAAACCATTCAGTGCTCATTGGGGTCCAATCGCCACAGCAAACCATACATTGCCCAATCATCCTAAAGTTCACTCAAACAATTCTGCCTGGCTAAGCCATGCCCAGCTAATCCGTGCGGAAATATCAGAATCCGCCCGGTTGTACCGTCACCAGAGTTACGCTCTTTGTGCAACGATTACGCATAACCGGTCATTTATTAAACATACCCCTGTTTTTTTGTATAGGGCCATTGTGCCACGTAGGTCTGTTTCGCCCTAAAAACCTTCCAGCACATACCCTCCTTTACCTGGCGCTGAATTGGTTAATTTTTGCCAGGGCAAATAACCCCTACAGAGAAAAACTGCACATTTCAAATATCCATATATATCAACAACTTAAAAAGTTTTTTAAGTTGGCACGGATAATGCGCTTAGTTTCTGCGGACAAGTCCTATTTTAACGAAACAAGTGGATTACAAAATGGCATCACAACCGGTCAAAGTAGAAAGCATTGCCAAGGACATCAGGGAATACTTCCGAGGCAATCCGCATGCTGGAGATACTGTTGAAGGCATTGCGAGTTGGTGGATAACCAAACAAAGCATGAACAACGCCAGGGATCTGGTTATGGAAGCTCTTGAAATGTTAGTTGTCGAAGGAGAACTACATAAGAGAGTTTATGGAGGGCGCGTTATCTATGTTCGAGAGGCACTACATTAAGTAGCTACGAATTAACGCTTAATTTTTATCAACGGAGGCTAGTCGAATGTCGAATAGCATACAACATAAACTAAGCAGGGTTCGCCCACCTCGGGTACAAATTACCTATGACGTAGAAACGGGCGGCGCGTTGGAGAAAAAGGAGATCCCATTCATCGTGGGTGTTATTGCTCCTCTTTCTGCTAAATCTGATAAAGTTTTACCCCCATTACGGGATCGTAAAATGGTTCAGATTGATCGCGATAACTTCAACAAGGTACTTGATTCAATTGAACCTCGTGTCAAATTCAGCGTACCAAACACACTTCCTGACGAATCAGGCGAACTGTCTGTCAATGTGCCCTTTATGCACATCGATGACTTTGATCCTGTTGTGGTTGTTCAGCGAGTCCCTAAATTAAATGCAATCTACCTTGAGCGCAGTCGCCTTCGTGACTTTACCGCCAAGCTGGATGGCAACGATGGCTTAAACAGCATCCTGTCTGAGCTGTTATCAGACGCAGAGCAAGGTGACGCCATTAAAGCTGCAGTAGCAGGCGCAAAAGAGGCGGTAGAAACGGCTCGAACTGAACGCGCTGCACGTAAACTGGACCAGGCTGCTTATGAGGCCGCAATCCTTGAAGCGTACGCTGCAGAACTGGAAGACGGCAAAGCCATCGCCAGAATGCTTAGCGAAGGCCAGATGATTCTGGAAGATTCGCAAAAGCCCTATGCGATAGAGCTGATTGCTGAATACGTTGAGCAAATCATGGTAAAAGACGATTTGATCCCCAAAGGTGACAATCCGGACTACAACCATGGTGGTATGTTAACTCATCGTATTGCGGAAAAAGACGTCACTATCAGCAAGCAATTAAACCTGATTATTCACCACGATGACTTCCAGACGCTGGAAGGCAGCTGGAGAGGTTTACACTTCCTGGTAATGAATACAGAAACCAACAATAAGCTGAAAATCCGTTTATTGAACGTATCTTATGAGGATCTGTTCAAAGACCTGGATAAAGCGGTTGAGTTTGACCAAAGTGCACTATTCAAAATCATTTATGAAGAAGAATACGGTACTTTCGGTGGCGAACCCTACAGTGTTCTGTTAGGTGATTTCGAATTCGGTCGTACAGCACGCGATATCAAATTCCTGGAAATGATTTCAGGTGTTGCTGCCGCAGCTCACGCACCCTTCATAGCGTCAGCCTACGCGAAATTGTTCGACATGGATGATTTCTCTAACCTTTACAAACCTCGCGACTTAAGCAAGCTGTTTGAAAGTGCAGAGTTAATCCAGTGGCGTTCATTCCGCGAAAGTGAAGATTCGCGCTATGTAACGCTGACATTACCGAAAGTAATGATGCGTTTACCTTACCATCACGAAAACAACCCGGTTGAAGGTATCTACTTCGATGAAGATGTCGCCGTCACACTGGTTGACACTGATGAAGAAGGCAACGCGACGGAGAAAACGCTTAAACAAGTAGACGCGCGTAAGATCTTATGGAGTAACCCTGCATATATCTTAGGTCAACGTATTACTAACGCGTTCTCGTTGCACGGTTGGACAGCAGCTATCCGCGGTGTTGAAGGTGGTGGTCTGGTAGAAGGTTTGCCGGCTTACACATTCGAAACTGAAAGCGGTGATATTGAGCTTAACTGCCCGACTCAGGTCGCTATTACAGACCGTCGTGAAAAAGAGCTAAACGACCTTGGTTTCATGGCTATATGCCACTGTAAAGGCACTAACAAGGCTGCATTCTTCGGTGGTCAAAGTACCAACAAGCCGAAAATGTACCTGACAGATTCAGCAACTGCGAATGCGCGCATCTCATCCATGCTGCCATACGTAATGTCTGCATCTCGATTTGCTCACTACATCAAAGTCATCATGCGTGAAAAGATTGGTAGCTTCATGACGCGTCAAAACGTTGAGAACTATCTGAATACCTGGATCGCGCAATATGTACTTCTGGATGATACGCCGCCTCAACACATCAAGGCTAAGTATCCACTGCGTGAAGCACGTATTGATGTTACTGATGTACCAGGAAAACCAGGCGCCTACAGAGCTACAGTATTCCTGAAACCCCATTTTCAGTTAGAAGAACTATCCACGTCGATTCGACTAGTGGCAGATCTTCCTTCCTGATAACTAGTTAAGAGGAAATCGTTATGGATTTAGTATTATTGAAACCGGGTTTGGAAGACCTTGCTGGCGCCAGCTTAATTGATGGTGAGCTGGTAGACGCAGGTGATGATCTGTCGGGTTGTATCGAGCTGGTATCCATGCACTTTGGCATGAAACAGCAGATGACCACCGATGTGAGTAACGCAGCGCGTACCTCAGGTCGTCCTAACTTAAATGATATTACTGCAGTGAAGTATCTGGATAAAACGTCGCCGCTTTTATACAAATACTGTCTATCTGCAGCACCGATTGATGATGGTTCGGAGCCAACTCAAATCTTTCTTTGCCGCAACGCAAATATGGATGGAGACGGCAACTCAATCATCGGTAACATCATGACCGTGAAGCTGTACAACTGCATGATTAGCTCTGTAGAAGCCCAGTCACATCCCAATGACATGGCTACTGAGCAAATTACGCTTAACTTTACCGATATCGAGTGGACGACTTCGCATCAGGATAGTCAGGCTCAGATCACCGGTAGCTTCGTATACAGCTGGAGCGTGGCGCGTAACAGAGGACCAATGTAATGCGTCGCTTTCTCTTTGATCGGCTTTGTCAGCCAGATCTCAAAATGCCAGAGGATACCTTTGGCAAAATGAGAATCTTGCGGGAGTCGATCAGAGAGGAGCTCCAACGTTTAGTATCGGGTCGCTCCTGGTTTGATGGCATCCAAAAAGGCCACAAAGGGGAAAAATCGATACTTAACTTTGGCATTGATAATCCGGTAGACTATGCAGCCAACAATCAAGACAGTACCCTGTTAATGGAGCAAGTGCTTGAAATGGTTAAAAATTACGAACCACGTATTATCAATCCCAAAGTTAGCCTTACAGGCAACAGAAATCCGTTAAGTCCAAAAAGAATAGCGGTATCAGGTCAAATTAAAGTAGCGGATGTAAGAGAAGACTTTAGTCATACCCTGAGCGTCGCCGGAGTTAAGTAATGAGTCACTCAAGGGACCAGTTAACAGATTACTTTAAATCTGAACTCGCTGAATTGCGCAGTGACGCACTGGAATTTGCACGTGACTATCCAGCGATCGCCGACGAGCTGGCTCTGAATCAAGGCAAATCTCGCGACCCCCATATTGAATTACTGTTGCAGTCATTTGCCTGGATGACCAGTCGTCTGCGCCAGAATATGGAAGCAGAAACCAAACAGCTTCCGGCTATTCTGCTGCAGCAGCTTTATCCGCAATTAGTTTCTTCTATCCCTTCAATGGCCATCATGGAGTGTGACGTTGACGGGTTTTCAGCAGATTTTGACAATGGCTATCAATTTAAAGGTCAACGTCAATTCGAACCAATTAATGTGACTGGCAAGACGGAGGCCACAGCACGCTTAAATCAGTGTCGCTTTTCTTCCTGTCATCCGGTTGATCTTTGGCCCCTGAAAGTCAATTCAATCACTAAGTTCCCCATCAATCAGGAAGATTATGTGCGGAACCACTTTAAAACCGGACAATCAATTATCGACATTAATCTGCTGTCGTCACCAGAAGCCGCAGCTGATGGACTGTTAATGAAATGTCCACTTCGCTTTTTTATCAATCTGGACGATACCGCCAAATATCAGTTTTATAATCTCCTTGCGAAAGGGTTTGTTGGAGCCGTTGTTTACGACGCTAATGGTGAACGGGTGGCAACCCTGAGCAAGGAGAACCTTAAATTCTGTGGTTACGAAGATGACGAGCGCACCATGCCCTGCACCAATCAACAGGACCTGGGTTATTCGCTGTTATTTGACTATTTTCACTTCCCGGAAAAGTTCCTGTTTTTCGAAATCAACGGCATGGAACGGGTGCAGTTTAATCAGTCGTTGCGTCTGATGTTAGTGTTTGATGAACCCATTCCAAAGAATATTACACTCACCAGAAACAGTCTGAAACTGAATTGTATTCCGGTCGTCAACCTGTTCAAAAAAACCACTGAGCCTTTGCCGCTGACTCACAAAGACTATCGTTACAAGTTGTTCCCCAGCCGGGAAAACTACGATTGCCAGGAGATTTATCGCGTAGACAAAGTCTTCTCGATGAACCGGCGCGGTGAGTCAAAAGAGCTTCAGCCGTACTTCTCTATTGTGAAAAGCGATCACAAAGATTCGGACTTTCGCTGGATGGCGCAAACCGAAGCCAGTCACAAAACTAAAACACCGGGAACCGAAACCTGGCTTTCGGTGTTTAGCGAAGCGTTTGTGCGGGACATCCCCATTGGCGAAACCCTGTATGCAGAAACCCTGTGTTGCAACCGTACCTGGAGCGAATTGTTTAATATCGGTCAGGAGTTCACCGTTATTGGCTCTTCGCCAATTAAAACCGCTCGCTTGCTGACACGCCCTACCCGGTATCGCTCGCAAAAAGCCAATTCGGAGCATATGTGGAAAGTGCTATCCCATCTGTCGTTGTATTATGTATCATTGACCGATCCTAAGCTGGCACAAGATTCATTAACGTCGATTTTGACCATGTATGCCGGCAAAGATAATAACGTCGCACAGCGTCAGATTGAGAGTATCGAAAACTTCACCGCAGAAAACGATATGTTTCCGGTGCAAAAAAGCGGTTGGCGCGGCTATTACCACGGCGTCAATTTTAAACTCACTTTGTACGGCAGAAAATTTGAGGGCAGCAGCATGATTTTGTTTGGCTCTGTTCTGAACCAATTCCTGGCGCTGTTCGCCCATATCAACTCATTTGTCCGGCTGGAACTGATGGTCGGTAACAAGAAGGTGTATCAGTGGAAACCCCTGAGCGGTCACAAATATCTAGCTTAGATCTGTTACAGGGTCAGGCTGAAGAGTTTAACTTTTATCAAGCCATTCGCGTGCTTGAGTGTGTCGTGCGCGAAGAAGAAGGTATCCCACAAATTCGCTTCAAAGCCGTCAATGAACAGGCATTTATGCCGAATTTCATCGCCAATTTGTATTCCGATCACAAAGTAACCGAAGTAAAAGTCAATGGCTACGCATTGACTGGACAGCAAGGCCCTCTTCCAGACGTTTACAATGATTTACTGTTAGAGCAAAAATCCAAAGGCAATCGCGGTCCGGAAGCCTTCTTGGATCTGTTTAACAATCGTCTACTGCACCTGCTTTACGATACTAAAAAACGCCTTGATCCGATGCTGTTTAACGACATCAGCATTAACAGTGAATTGTTTAATATCCTGGAATCACTGACTGGACTGGCGACTTTTGACTTGTTTCAACGCCTGCCGATCACCCAGGAAAAACTGCTGACATTTTCCGCCCTGTTAATCGGTAACAGACAAAACTATTCTTCGTTAAAACAAATTATCGAGTGCATGTTTGACTGCAACGTTGAGATCGATCCCTGCAAAGGCGGTTGGCGCAAGCTGCCCGAAGAGTGGCAGACCCGATTGGGAAGTGAAAAAGCGGTATTGGGCTCCGGTGTCGGACTGGGTAAGAAACACTGGGATAATCAGGCAAAAATCGGATTATTGCTGGAACTTAAAAATATCGACCAGTGCCGACAACTGATGCCACGTGGAAATTTACATGAAGTACTTAAATCCATGTTGGCCTACCTGACCGACGGGCGCTACGAAATCGATGTCCGTCTGAAGTTAGACTGGGAATATTTACCCAAATCACAACTGAGCGGCCAGTCGTCGATGTTCCTGGGGCAATCCAGTTGGTTAAAATCCGATCATGTCACCGGAAAAACCCTTAATTTACCTAAATTTACCGTAACGCCAACACTCAAAAATCAATTTTGGGGTGCTGTAGCATGAGGTATAATACCGGCACCAATACAACGCAAATCGCTGAAAAAGTCGGTTACACTGACTATCCCGGCACCAGTCGCTCAGACACGCCTCCATCCCCCCGCTGTAGCCTGGATTTTTACCTGGAGCTGGATGACGGCACCATCATTGATGACCAGACTTTGCGCTTACAGAACTTTTCCGGTCAGGAATCGTTATCGCAAATGTTCGATTTCAATCTCAACTTACGAGCAAATACCTTCTTTTCTTCCGGTATCAATAAGCCCTGGGGTAAAGAACTGGCCGGCAAATATGGCACCTTACTAAGCGAAGGTGGCGCCACCTCCCAAACCCTGGATTTCCAAAAAATTCTTGGTGCCAAAGCCTGCATACGTCTGGGAGCGCCGGAAACAGAAAAAGATGTGTTCGAAGGCGAGTACCCTGAAGCGCGTCCGGTGGTTTATTTCAACGGTATTATCACTAATTTTTCCATGGCTGAACGCGGAGTTTATTCCGCCAGTCTGAAACCGGCCGTCTTCAAATTGTCATTGCAAAACAACTACCGGCTTTTTTCTCAAAAAACCATTCTGGAAGTGATCATTGAGATATTGAGCGAGAACAGCATCGACTTCAATAAAGATGAACTGGAAAAGAAACCCTCAAGAGTGGTTCGCGGATTAGCGGGTTACAGAAAACAGGACTGGTTACAGGCAGGCGAAACAGATTTAGATTTTCTGAACCGACTAATGCAAAAAGTCAGTTTATTCTACTATTTCGAGCACAGTGATAAGAATCATAAGATGATTATCACCGATCAACCCTACTACACCGGGATCTACGCCCGAAAGGTCAACAGTGATGGTAATGTTGAAGAAACCCATGATTTAAAAGAGTTGTACCTGAGCTATACCCATCAGCAAACTCGGGAAAGAGACGACTATATTACGCAATTTAATTATAAACAGAATCTGACGACATCCGGTATTACAACGGTTTTAGCACAAAAAGAAGCGACCTGGGAGTCACAAAATACCGCGATGGCCACACCGGTGTTCATTAATAAAACCAATAAAAAAGAGAAACTGAATATGGAGTTTCTCAACATGGTTCAATACGGCGCTTCTGAAAAAGAAATCAATACGGTAACCGATAACCATATGAACCGTCTGGTGGCTTCGCGGTTTGACTTTTCCGGTTCATCTACCTGCCCGGAACTAAAAGCGGGCCACAAGTTTGTGGTTAAAGAAAAGTACGATGATGATGGCTCCATGCCTATCTGCCCTACTCTGGATGGCCTGGAATTTGTCGTCACCCAGGTGCAACACCAGGGCAGCGCCGCCGGTGATTACTCCAATTCTTTTCAGGCCATGGATGCCAATGGCTTAGCTTCGCCGTTTTCCGCACCGCATGAGAACCAGGGCAGTATCTTAGCGCTGGTGGTAGACAATAGCGGACAAACTGATTACGAAGGAAGCTCGGCAAAATACCTGGAAAAAGACGGTTTTGCCTACGATAAAAAAGACTTTCAGTTTGACGACAACGGGCAGCAAAAATTTAACTGTCGTGGCATTTATGTCACCTTTGTCGATGATCCTGATTCGGTTCACTGGGTTAAACTGGCAGAGCACATGCAAACCATACCGGAAACCGGTGCCTGGGTTACCGTGTCACGCTCCCAGGACAACAATGAAATCCCGGAAGTAACGCAAATCATGCAGAACAAGGGCAATAAAGTTATTATGCCCGAGGATTTTACCTGCTCCACCAATGTTGGCAATAACTACAGCACCAGTTACGGCGACAACACCAGCATCAGCTTTGGCGCCAATATTACCACCCCACTCAGCAAAGCCAGAACCATTGTGGAAAAACACCGCAAGAGTGGCAATTACAACAGTGTTAACTATTCAGAAAGCAGCTCTTACGGTTTTTCGGTAACTGAACGCAGTCATTCCATTTCCCGTATGGGTAACGGTCCGGATGCCGGTGATAATCCTGGCGATATGATGAGTTATGTCAATTACAGTGATTCATCAATTTATGGCAATACCTACAGTAAAAACTTGCACATTGGTAAACAAGAGAGTTACTCCACCCAAACAGGGGGGAGTTACAGTGAATCCACCCAAACCGGGGGCTCCGTAAGCGTTTCCACTATCGACACAACTGACAGTACCAGTACCGTTGGCACTTCTACCAGCGTCAGCACAGTGGGTACCTCAAATAGCGTCAGCTCAGTCGGCACCTCAAATAGTACCAGTACGGTTGGTACCAGCAACAGTATGAGTACAACCACCATGAGCAACAGTATTTCCAGTACTGATATGGCGAATGGTGTCGGCATTACCACAATGTCAAATAATGTTTCTGTCACGGATATGTCCAATAGCGTCGGTATCGTGAGCATGTCCACTTCGATGAATTTGACAAGTATCTCCTCCAGCCTGAATCTTACGAGTATGCAAAGTGGTTTATCGCTAACAGGTGTGTCTGACAACCTTTCACTGACCGGCGCCAGTTCGCAACTTTCACTGACCGGAAGCAGCAGTAACTTATCATTAACGGGCTCATCAAGTAGTCTTGGGCTCACCGGCTCAAGCAGCAGTTTGAATTTAACCGGGTCCAGCAGCAGCCTGAACTTAACAGGTAGCAGTGCTTCATTGAATCTTACCGGAGAAAGCTCTTCGTTAAATCTCACCGGCAGCTCAACTGATCTCAATATCACCGGTGGAGGGGCAACACTTACCATAGATAACCGTTCAACGTTATCTATTGAAGGTGCCATTCTGGAGATTCTTAGCGCAGCGAAACTGGTGTTATAACGACGATGAGAGTGATTAAACCCCAAAAAGTCGGACTACTGCACAAAGCTTATAGTTTTAAGTTTCGGCACTATTTTGTCTCCGCGCCGGTAATCTTTTTTGAATTGGGCACCCAACCTGGCGAAGCCGATCCGCACAACCCGTATAAAATATGCACTGAAAACCTGCAATGGCCTTTGGTTCAGGAGCAATTGGGCACGCAGATATTAGACATGGTAATGCCTAAACCCACAGCCGAATTCATGCTGGCTGGCAGCGCATGGAATACTGACCCAGAAAGCGCGAAGCCCATAGCAGCGGGAATAAAATTCGCCAACAAAGAAAAGCGCCTGAAAATTCACGGTGAACGTTATTGGCACAAAGGGCTACTGGGCTACAAATTAAGTAAGTCTGCCCCCTGGGAATCAGTGTGTATTAACGAACAAAATGCCTACGGGGGTGAAGGTTATCAGGACAACCCCTTAGGCACAGGCTACGTCTGTCAGGATAAAATCACCGCCGCGCCCGGCATTGAAGACGACGATATCAGCGTTACGCGTATCGGCAAGAAGTACCCACCGGCGGGATTTGGCAGCCTGACAATCAATCACTCCCAGCGCAGTCAATACAATGGCAATTATAAAACCAAAGACTGGCTGGAAAATCATTTTCCGAATCTGGCACCGGATACTGACTTCCGGTTATTCCAGGCGGCGCGTAAAGATCAACAACTGAATACTTACCTGCGTGGTGATGAAGCCTATACTCTGTCGAATCTGGTGCAAAATCAGCCTGTTTTTGAAGGAAAACTACCGGGTGTATACCCCAGAAGCTTCATTCAAACTAACGACACCGAAAACAACTTTAAGGAAGTACCACTCAACCTGGATACCGTGTGGTTATTCCCTGATATCAATGTTGGCGCCCTGATATGGCACGGCCAGCTTGAAGTACAACAATTAGATGCCAGGGATATTGAGGCAAATTTGCTGGCCTTTGAAGCGCTGAAAGACGAACCCAGAACAATTGAACACTATCAACAAGCCCTCGCCCTGAGAGTCAACCCTGAAACTGCGCTTGAAGCCATTTCCGATGAAGCTCCGCTGTCGCCACTTAAAACACCTGAGCAATTAGCGGCAGAACAAAATGAATACGACGAGGAACTAGCCGAGGCTGAAGCGCTGCAACAGGAACAACAAGCACAATTTATCGAAGAAGCAAAAGAAGCCAATGGCGGTATGTTACCGCCCGGATTTGAAGCCCCGGAACTGGAAAAACCCAAAGTGCTTATTCCCAAAGCCGCCATTAAACGTGGTTCTTTTAGTTCGGCACCACTGTTTAAAGAATTCGAGGCGCAAAAAAAGGCTGCCGAAAAGCAGCAAAATGAGATGGAAGCGCAACTGGCCGACGCTGAAAAACTGCGCGAAAAGCAACTCAAACAATTGGATCCGGCCCAGGTAAAAGCCATAAATGAAAAAGGAAACCTTTCTGACAAAATTGAGGAAATGCAATCATTGTCAAAAGATAAAAGCCTGGACCTGGATGAAGAGCAACTGAAAATGCTGCAGGAGCAACAATTTAAAGCGCAGCAATACAGTATGACGCCCATCTCTGACTGGCCAGAAGATGAATACGCACAGGAAAAACGCGCCATATTTATCCAGGCAATGAATAATGGCGAATCCCTTGCGGCAAGAAACTGGTCAGGTGCCGATCTGTCTCATTTAAATTTACAAGGATTTGATTTAAGCCAGGCAAACCTGGAAAATTGCAATCTGGAGAGCAGTAATTTATCGGCCGCAAATCTGCACAAAACCGCCCTGTTAGGGTGTAAGATTAGCCATACCCGGTTCACCAAGGCCAACCTGCATGAGGCTAACCTCAGCAGCACCGTAGGCATAAACCCGTCGTTTACCCAGGCCAATCTGAGCAATGCCCTGTTAATGAAGATGAACCTGGAAAATGCCCGGTTCGACGCTGCCGATATGCGCCTCAGCGTGATCTTTGAATCCCACCTGAAACGCAGCAGTTTCAACGCTGCTCAATTTACCAAAGTAAGCATTGTAAACAGCAACTGCCGTGATTCCGATTTCTCGCATATTACGGCGGAAATGTTTGTGGCCATGAATACTGATTTTCAGTTAAATCAATTTTGTCAGGTGAAATTGCTTCGTTGTGCCTTTTTGGATTCTGATTTTAGCGTAACTAACTTTGCCGAAGCTGAACTGGAAAAATGTCAGTTTAGTGGCGACGGAAAGTTATCCGGAGCCTGTTTTGCGGGTGCCAAAGCAAAGCAGTCGGGATTCAGACGCGTCGATGCTCGCGACTGGCACGCTCCGCAAGCCGCATTTAATCAATGCGATTTGGGGGATTCGGATTTTCATCGGGGAAACTTTGTAAAAGCTCAGTTTATTCAATCCATTTTGTCCGAATCACGCTTTGTTGATTGCAACCTGACAGCCGCTAATTTCTATACCGCCTTGTTAAGAACAACGCTGTTAGAATCATGTCAGCTAAAAGGCGCTAACTTTTACCGGGCTGATGCCCTTACGGCTCTGGTATTCGACAGCAACTTCAAAGCGGCTGAAAACCTCGATCCTCTGACTATCAGGAGGTGGCGCAATGCCGACAGAAAAGCTGCTTAAACTGGCGCGCTTAAACCGCCTTATTACTCAGGACGAAATTGCAGGCGTTAATTTCAACGGATTAACACTGCCTATGGCAACCTTTCAGGAAGTGATATTTGAGGACCAGGTTTTTAACGCAACGCAATTCGAGCAATGCACCTTTTTAAACTGCCAATTCATAAATTGCACCTTTGAAAAAGCTCGCTTTACCACCTGCACCTGGCACGCGTCGACATTGCAACAGGTGGAATTTAAGCACTGCCATTTACTCGAGTCTTCCTGGGCCGCCTGTGAAAGTCGCGCTATTGCCTTTAGTGAATGTGTCGTACAGCGCTGTGCCATGACTCAGGGACAACTGGAAGAATGTACTTTTAGCCACGGACAATGGCTGGACAGCGCCTTTATGCAGGTAGACTGCACCGCCGTGACGTTTGCTGATTCAGAGATGAATAATTTTGTGTTAAATGAGAGCAACTTTGACACCATTGCCATAGAGCAATGCCAGGTTCAAAGGGGCTTGTTTTTGAAGTGTCAGTTTAACAATAAGCAATGGCATAAGCTGGTTTGGCAGGCCTGCTCATTTAATGAAAGTGTATTCAACCACTGCACAATCACCGAAGCACAATGGCAAACAAATAATTTTATTGACTGCCACTTTAACCATTGCCAGTTTTCGCAATGTAATTTACAGCAAACCCTGTTTATCAAAGCGCAATTTAATCAGGTACATTTTGGTCAATGTGAGATCAGCGAAAGTAATTTTAGTGAAGTGTTCGCAAAGCACAGCCAATACTCTCAATGTACCGCAGACAAAAGCCTGTGGATGGCCTCGCAGTGGAACAGTTGCGAATTTATCGACCTAAAACTTAGTATGAGTGACTGGTCCCATGCCAATTTGGTCGACAGTACTGTGAAGAATTGTGATTTTACCGCTGCGAACTGGCATAAATTGCAAGAAGATAATACGCTTTGGAAGAAAAATATTAAAAAAATGCTAAGAATGACGGACAAATTACAGGCCAACTCGGAGGCAGCAGCCTGATATGGGTACACAAATTAAAAACGATATTACATTGGAAAGCACATTCGAACGGCCGATGTTTGCAGGCCAGGTGAGTTCAATTTCTGAATCCGGTCATTTTTTGATAAATGGTCACATTGAAACCCAGCAAGCACTGAGCTGCCTGATTAGCCCTTGTGTTGGCGACACCGTTTTATACTGGAAAGACAGCCAGAATCACGGATGGATTATCAGCGTTTTAAGTGGTGAAAAGCATCAAGAAAGAGAATTATCTTTGCCAAACAATGCCAGTATTAAGGTCAACACCACCAGTCTCACAGTAAATGCATCTGATTCCATAAAAATGAATGCTATCAAGGAAATCAACCTCAATGTTGCCTTAGGGAAATTGAACGAATGTGCACGTTCTATCTACCAAATGGTACAGGGTACCCTGGTGCAATGCACAAAACAGCTAATAAATAGGTCGGAATACCTTGATTTCCATGCCGAAAAATTGTTAAAAAGTCATGCTGCACAACAACTTATCACGGCTGAAAAAGACATCAAGATGGATGCTGACAGGATTAATATGGGGTAAATAATGTTTTGTAAAACTCAAATGTTTGCTCTGAGCCTTGGATTTCCCGACGTGTGCAAAATAGTCACACCGGTTGGGCCTGTGCCTATTCCTTTGCCAAATTTTGCTTTTTCGACGTTGGCGATCCCGACCATTTATAATCATTTTATTACCGCAATGCCGGTACATAATTTGGCCACCACAACTGCAATCAGTAGTGGTAATGAAGTGTCAGCGCCGATGGGCGGTGTAGTTTCCAACCAGTTTATTGGTTCGAAGCGCAATTTACTGGGTAGTTTCAAGACGTTTTTTCAATGTATGCCCTGTACCAGAATGCTGGACTTAAGCGGTCAAAACGGGTTACTGTCCAACATTCCGGGGTTAAATTTATCACCAAGCCAGGTGAAGGTCATGGTGCTAACTTGAAACAACTAATCTTTGCTACTGTACTTATTCAGTTTGTCACCGCCTGCTCTACAGTTCAGGTGGTTAATGAGTATATGCCCTGGTACAGTGGCAATCAGGTAGAAAGTGTTGGACTCAAAGTGAATACAGGCTCTGCAATGAAGTATGCGGTGTCTGTAGATATCATTTTTGCTTATGATGAAAACCTGGTCACCCTGCTCACCAGCACGTCTTCTGACCAATGGTTTAAAGAGAAACAAGGCTATATAGCCAGTTACGGCGTTAATATGGATGTTATCCAAAGGCAAATAGTGCCAGGTTACAGCGAGTTGCTGAACCAGTTTTCCGAGCGAAGCGATTTAGCAAAAGGCGTTTTCGCATTCGCTTTTTACCCAAATAATCCCAATGCCAAAGCAGTCCTCACAGAAGTGGCGACCCCGTGGTTAGTTTTTGACGAAGCGCAAATGACCATGGTTTCATCAGCACCTGGCGGCTCTACAGGGGATAAATAATAATGAAAAACATATCTGTAATGCCGGATCCTGTGCAGTGGTTTGAGGGAATGTTACTTTCCCCACAACACTTTCAGCAGAACAATATCTATCTGGAACAGGCCATGTTCCATCAGTTGCAACGCACTAACCCTTTTTATTGGGGGGTATGTGAATTAGAAATTGACCAGGACGCGGTGACGTTCGATCAGTTGATCGTCAATAAAGTTCACGCCGTTATGCCTGATGGTACTGTGGTGAAACACGCTCTTTCGCAACAGCAAGCCATGGAATCCGAAGGGTTAAAACAACTGTCTATTCAGTTATCAGAGATCCCGGAAATTGAACCGCAAAAACCGTTTTTTGTGCACCTTGCAATCCCGGCATTGAGCGACGGTTGCGCCAGTGATGTGGATAGCGAGTTAAAACGCTACGACAGCGTTAATGAAGGCAAAGTGATTGACCAGAACGATATCCAGAACAAAATCGATCTGGTGCGTTTGAGAACCCGCTTAATACTTTTAGTGGATTCACAGTTATCCCCTAATTTTAGGTCATTTCCGATTCTTAAGATGGAAAAAACCTACGACGGTAGTTTTCAGATTTTAAACTACACTCCGCCGGTTCTTTATGTTCCCAAAGTCGATGCGCCCTACCAGGTGAAGATTGGCAAAGATATTGAAGCACTGTTAGGTGACCTCAGAACAAAGGCTACCGGGCTACGCAACTTCTTTACTGACACACAAGGTCAGAACAGTATTGTCAGTGCGGTACAAAAACAGCGTATTCATTACCTGACCTCTTGTCTGCCGGGTGTTGAAGTTTTGCTAAATAGTCAAATGACACATCCGCAACAGCTTTATTTAGCCCTGGTTAATTTAGCGGGCAACATGGCCATCATTCACCCTGATTTGCTGCCCCCGTCATTCTCTGAATATCGTCACAATGACATTGACGGTACTTTTAAAGCCTTGTTTAGCTTTATCAAAGACATTACCGAAAGTATCAGGCTGGACTTCACCTGTATTCCATTTGAAATCAATGAAGACCACGAATACTCCGTGTCTATTGATCAATTACCTGAGGACGGTATTTTTTACCTGTCACTGAAACAGGCCACAGGCTCAAGCCCTGACAAGTTAAAACAGTGGTTAGACAACGCCATGATTGCTACCGACAACAACTGGGAATTACTGTTGTTATCGCGCACCCTGGGCGCAGACCGCACACCAGTGAAAGAGTTTAAAAACCTTAAACTGTTAGCCGGAGATGAAGAACTCTTTATTGAAATTAAAGTGGATCGCGAATTTATCGCGCCTAAACATAGATTGATGATCAGCGGCTCGGACCAATCCCTTGCGGATCACCAGCCTACGGTAATTAACTGGTTCATCCCGCGAAAATCGGGTTAATGGAAAACTAGATGAGCATGTCACCGGCATCAATTAAACAAAACCAACTGATACTCAGGGCCTTTGAGGAAAGCCTTGCGTACTGGAATCAGTTGCGTGTTGATGTTGAAGCACACTTTAAAGAAGCTACCAGCCTGTCAGATCGCGAAGGCAAAGAAATCAAAGACGTTCCGCGCTATGTTCACCGGGAAATCACCGAGTACCTGTCGGAGCAAGAGCAACGGATAAAAACTATCGCCTCATCAGGGCAATATATCATTTATGTTCAGGCGCAATATGCGCTGGTAGCCTTGATTGATGACCAATTGCTGAGAATGGTTGCCTGGCCACACCAAACTGACTGGTTGGGCCTGTTATTAGAGAAAACCTTGTATTCAAGTCGCAATGCGGGCCACAAACTGGTGCAACGTGTCGAGGAGCTGATTGAATCGGATGCCACCGGCAAAACCCTGTCACCGCAGTTAAAACAATTAGCCTACATCTATCTCTCTGTATTTTGGCAGGGATTTCGCGGCAAACTGATCAATAACACGGCCCGGCTGGAACACCTGATGAATGCCCTGGTAGAAATATCCGACTTTAACAGCGTCGATCTTTCCCATAAACACCTGTTTCACCAGCCCTATTTACACAACAGAAACAACGACAAAGCCGCGCGACTGGCACCCTTGTCGAAATGGCATCGGGTTACGTTGTTCGCCTTTATAATTTATCTGGCATTGGGCGCCGGTATCTGGGGAGTGCTGACAATGGATTTAAGTCAGGAACTTAGCTCAGTAATTACGATGAGTAATCAATAACATGAACTTAAATGAATTAAAGCGCATGTTCAATAAACTGGATGGGTTCTTTGGTGACTACAACCTCATCTGGTTACTGATATTACTTATTGTTGTTGTGTTCCTAATCATACTTGCCAGTGGTAAACAGATTAAGATTGTCATTCCCTTTTTGCCTCGTGGGTTCAATCGTATCAGCTTTTCAAGAGACGATTTATTTCGCCTAAAGAAAAAAGCGGACGATGCCGTTGAAGAGCGCAAAGAAGGCCAGGTCGCAAAGCCCAAGGTAAACGTTGTTGGGGGCCTGGTAAATGCTGTACAACTACTCAGTGGCGGTCACGAAAAACGCTATAAACTCCCTACCTACCTGATGATTAGCGGTGGTGATACCACGCCGGATCGCGCCATGTTGAGCGAACTGGAGTCCGTTTTAGGTAAGAAAGAGCAGCGCTTATTGCAGAAAAAAGACGATAGCGACAGTTGGTACTTGTTCCAGCAAGGGTGTGTGGTACACCATGAAAATACCGCACAAATTGTCTCGGAATTAAAGCAGTTCCGCCCGGAACGCCCATTGGATGGTGTGATCATTACACTGCCCATCAGCAAGTTTGTTGAATTAGATAAGCTGGAGTTGGAGAACTGGGCAACAGAGATTTATCAATCTGTCTGGCAGACCCAGCAAAAAGTCGGTTTTATTCTGCCCGTTTACCTGGTCGTCACCGGGGCTGAAAAACTGCAGGGGTTTGATGCGTTTTGGTCTCAGGATCGGGTTAAGCGCTATATCAATCAACAGTTTGGTTGGGCTAACCCGTACAATGATTCACAACCTTACCAAAGTAGTTGGATCACCGAAGCCATATCCGCAGTATCGCATCAGATACGCAGCGCACAGATGTCGATTATCAGTCACGATAAGGCTTTAGATAAAAACAAACCCACTGAAGCTTTGTTGTTAGCCAACAGTCTGGATTCAACTGAAGCGCCATTAACGATTGTCTGTAATGAACTTTTTGGCAGTACTGCATTACAAATGCCGCTGATGTTTCGCGGTGTCTATTTTACCGGGCAAAATACCCAGCGAAATGCCGATACCGGTGATACTGAAAAACAGTTTATTTGCCTGCAGGAGCTTTTTGAACAAAAGATCTTTGCAGAAAACCGACTGGCCTTCCCTCCTCAAAACAAGCTGCTGTCCAGTAATAGTCGATTGCGCGCCTATCAATATACATCCATTATCACGTTTGGCGCGCTGACCACCTTATTAGTCATGGACACCATGGCGTTAAACGCACAAACCACCGGATTAGTGCGGGCAATCGAAAATGAGCCCAAAATTGAAGAAGTAACTGGCCTTACCCACGTCAACCGGGTTCTGGACCATATAGGTTCCATGGACGCCAGTGAAATTAATTACCTGAGTATGCCTTTGTCCTGGCACAACTCCTTTAACGACCGCATTATGGATTACTTTTCGTCGCATGTTTTTGGCGAAGTGGTATTTCCTGCTTTTCAGTGCAAAATGCAATCTAAAATTCAGGACAAACTCAACAATATCCAAAACCTTGGCTCGTCTGTGGACTTTTCCAACTGGCTGAATGAATTGTCTGTCGGCTATGCGCGATATGACGAACTCAGTGATTTAATTACCAATGATCATCAATCGTCACTGGACACCGAACGAAAAATTACTGACATTGTTGGCTACCTGTATGACACTAAACTTCCCGATAGTTTTTACGAGCACTCATCCCTCTACATACGGGCTATATCAAACAAAAACAATGACATAGGATTTAATACCTTTTGCGATATTAAACCCTTAGAAACCCCCGAGCAATGGAGCAAAATCATGGCGCTGGCGAACCAGGAAATCGCCATAATTGCCCGTGAAGTCGTGGCGCCAAAAGACTTTTTTGAGTTAAGCGCCCAGTTGCAAAGTTTGCCGACAGTCATTAGCTGGTATAACAAGATCCCTGAATTTGCCCAGAGTTTAAAGCAGTACAATCAGTGGTTGTCGCATCTTAAAAACTATTGGCTTACCTCTCATGCCTCCCCTAATGAATGCATGTTAGTCCATGATTCCTTGCTGTCACTCAGTGATAACTTCGGACAGGACCGAAGCGCAGCGAAACAATTTTTAGAAAGCTGTCAGAGTGCAGTTTCGCAAGTCATGGACAACGACAATCAAAGTTTGTATATGAAAATTTATGCCAATACAGACTATCCAATGACCCTAAACCAAAATGCCGAAGCACTGTTTGCTTCCGTAGAAAAAACCAACGCGTTGAGCTATATGGATGTCGTCGCTGGCAGCGATTATGTAGATCGCGGCGAGGACTTTTTCTGGTCCACCGAACAGCTCAATCGCGCACTTGAGTTGTACGACGAATACGTTCAGTTTGCCAATACCGAATACCAAAGTGTTTGGCTTCCCAATAAAAAAGTACGAGACAATCAGGCCTATTTTGCGCAAGGTATTGCACTGAAACAGCTGCAGTTTGCCATGAACCGGCATGTATTGCAGGCCCAGATAGAAGAAGTCGCCGAGTTCCGTCCTGAGTCTTTGCGACCGGTGAGCCAGCAGGAGGCCTATTTGTCTGCCGCTGTTGGCAACTTCAGGAAATCCATGGATTCGATTTTGGCGTTGTTACTGGCCTACCAAAAACTGGAATTTGAAGAAAGTCACGCCTGGTTGTTAAAACTCAGTCAGGATCACGCTTTTAAGCTGTTAGAGCGGGTTGATAAGCTTTATCGCGACAATCGAATATTTACTCCCTTGCAGAAACCCAAATGGAGCGCCCACCAATACAACGCCGTTTTGTTTGGCATTAATGGCGATGGTCAATTGCAAGATTATCTTTCGGCTCAGGCCGAGCGAGCCAACAATATAGCCTTTGAATATGCAGAGCCGCTGGTGGTATTTCTGCTAAACACCAAAGGTAAATATGTTAATTACGAATTGTTTGGCAAATGGCAGAACACCCTGATTGAACTAAATAAACAACAAAATAAAGATCCTTCAAATAGCCTGGAACAATTAAACCAGTTCATGAGCAATCAATTAGCAGTTGTGGATCAGTCCAATTGCTTTGCGACAACGGCTGAAATGGTCGTACCGGAAGGTAGCGATGCCTTCTCATTAGGCCACAAAAACATCATCAACCGGGCCATTCAACATTGCAACAGCTTTAAGGCTGACCAAATTAAAAAAGAATATGCCCAGATATCAGCGTTGTTTACAGAGCTGTTAGCGGATAAAGCCCCCTTTACCCGCAAAGCCAAAGCGCGCAATGTATCGCCAAAAGTGATGCGGGAATTTCTGGAGCAATATTCGCCGTTGGCCAATGGACTGGTACAGCGTATGGCAGTATTGGCCTGGAAAGACAAAGCCTATAAAGCCGCACAAGACTTTATCAAAGAACTTGATGCCACCGCGCTGCTGTTCGAGAATATCCTTTTGGCTTCCGGCAAAGATTCATCTGGTATCGAGATTGAAGTTGAATTTAACGTGATGGATGAATATGCCCAGTTCACCGAACACCTGTCTTCCTGGACATTTGCTTCCGGGGCATATCAAAGCAGTTTCCCTGGCACCAGCACTATGGTTTTCTGGACTCCCAACGATCCGGTCATGATGTCATTAAAGTGGGCGACTCAGTCCCCTTATCGCGGCTTTGCCATAGATGGACGCAACAGTGGTCAGGGCGAACTCAATTACCGGATTGACGATATCTGGGGCTTATTGAGCTTTATTAATACCTATAAAGCCAATGAAATCGACAGCGAATCATTAGTGGCAGAATCCAGACTGTTAAAATTTGAAGCCAGTGTGTCAGCCAAATCGGGCCAACACCCGGCACCTCAGCCTAATGTCATGCGCGCTTTTGCCAGGTTCACCGTTTATGGTGTAGATCCAGAATCCAAACAAAAAATAGCGCTTAGCATTCCTGAGCATTTCCCAGAATTTGCACCGCAAGTGTTAAAAGGAAGCAACTGATGAGTACCGATCACAATAGTATTTTACAAGAAAGATTCGGACAAATGTGTGGTGTACCTGTAGATGCCCTGTTGCAACCTATTGCAGGTGACAACCCTTCAGGTGAATATCTAAAACATCACAGTATTTACGCGTCGCTGAAATCCGCACGTACCGCAGACGATGCCTCGGTGCCGATGGGGCAATGGGAACATGATTTAAAAGCCGCCGATTGGGATGAGGTGAGCCGCCTGGCATTAGAAACACTGGAAACCCGAAGTAAAGATTTGCAAATTGCCATTTGGTTGTTAGAGGCGCAAATCAATAAATGGGGTTTTTCCGCCATCGGTCCGATTATCTACTTTATTCAGCAGTTATGCGAAACCTTCTGGGACTCCTTGTACCCGGAAATCGAAGACGACGATCTGGAGTACCGAACAAACCTCATTATTTGGATCAATCAAAAGTTATTGCCAACTGTTAAACAGTTGTCCATTACGGCGACGCGTGGTGATGCCTATTACAGTTGGTCTGACTGGGAATTATCGGCTCAACATGAACAACTGCCTGCAGAAACGCGCAAAAAGTTACAAAACGATTTACTGCAAACTCAGACCATTGTTAGTTCTATCATCGCCACCCCCATTGAGTTTTACAAAGAAGTATTTACCAATTTAAAACTGGGTATTCTGGCACTGGAGCAGTTTTCTGCCTCGTTGGATGATTTGTGTGGTCGACATGCTCCTTCGTTGTCCGGCTTAACCTCTTTGCTGGAAGATATTCACGACACACTTTATAGCCATGTAAAACACCGCGGGCTGGAAGCCGCTCAGGCCTCTGATGAAGATGAATCCGAAGATAACAATATGTCTCCGGATATGATGAGCGCTGGGTCTGGTCGAGGACCGATCCGCAATCGTCAGGAAGCTTATGCCAAACTGGCAGAAGCTGCAGAATATTTGTCTCATGACGATCCCCACAGCCCTGTTCCATACCTGGTTTACAAAGCCATTGAATGGGGACAAATGAACACCGCAGAGCTGTACCAGGAATTATTTATTCAGTATCAGGGACAACTCAACATCTTTGAAGTCATGGGATTAGAACTGGATCCTAAGCAGGCACAAAGACGCTAACCGGAATAATCAACTATGCCATCAGCAAAAGACATTGTCGCAGCCAGAAAGGCCAATCTCACCACCAATCAACAACTGGCCCGTGAGAATGTCAACAACCTGATTAATCTTCGCGGTCAGTCGCAAGGGCAACGGGGCGTTGATATTAATATTCATGGCACCTTTGCCCGTGGTGAAGCCTGGACTAAAACCGGCTCAGCTTTTGACAAAGAAAACACCCGGGCCCGCAATACCGCCAGTACCAATTTTCAGTGGAGCGGTGGTCAAACAGAGGCATCGCGAGTTGAAGCTGGTAAACAGTTAAATGCTTTTCTGAAAGATGTTAACCGCCCTACCATAAACCGCTCAACCAGCAATGACGTCAACGCCATTGCCCATAGTCATGGTGGTAACGTTCTGGGTAAAGCACTGGGCGCTAAAAGTACCCCCAGTATTCGCAATGCTGTGATGTTAGGAACCCCGCAAATGTCCAGCGGGGGGAAAAACACCTCCTGGTCTGCCAACGCTGCGGACAAAGTCAGAGGCCAAATCCATAATATTTATGACAACAAAGACGCCGTTCAGGTAACGACAGCGAGAGCCAATGAACACATAACGGGCAATATGGTGTCTGTCGATAATAAATTTAGTGTGAAGAACAGCATCACTCCGCAAAACAATATCCGGGTTGAAACCGGCGCCTGGTTACCCAGCGTACAGGCGCACTCAGATATGCACGACGCCAAGATTGGCAAACTGACCAATCACCTTTTAGGTCAGGATGCAAAATCCAGTGAACGGATCAAAACCAGTACTGCGCGAGCCAACAACAGCACGGCTAAGTTTCATGGCAATTTAAATAACAGAGCCTCAAACGTCGTATTTCACAAAAAATGAGCGAGCCGGAGAATTCGGAACAGTATTTTGGTGAATATCAGGAAGTATTCGAAGCCCCTTCGGGGCAACTGCTCATCGATATAGGATTTAAAGCCCTCAGGCCACGCAACCACCCTCTGGAAGCCCTCATCGCACAGCACGAATCCAATCTACTGGGATATTATGCGATTGAATATGAAGGCTATATCAATGTATTTGCTGAGCACAATGAGTTGGTGGGCGGGCTAATCTTACAAAGGCGCTGGAATGCCGTCTCTATTTATTCTTTTTTTATCATCGAATCTCTGCGCGGCATTGGACTTGGCAAACGCATTCTTACTCTGGCTGAGCACCTGGCTCAACAAATGGGCGGCAAAGCACTGGTGTTGGAAACAAGTACCTTACACACTTATGAGTTTTATCTGAAAAACGGATTTACTCTGTTAGCGGAACTATCGGGTTATATTGATGGAGAAAACTGGTTTCATATGTATAAGGAAATTCAGCCAGTTGAAGAGTAAAGTTGTTGAATCACCTTACAGCGTTTCTTTTATACTTCGCCAACGACTCTTCTCAGCCCTGACGGTCCATTGGGGTTAGCCGCAACAGCAACGGTAGAAGCGCGTTTTTCGCTTTGCCCTATTGCCTCACCCAGGTGCACAGATTGAAGCTCAGAAGGCTTAATTTGCGCGCTTCTGCCACGATTCTGAATGGGTCTCATGCCGCCGCGCAACATACTTTGCATCTGAGGCGTCAATTGATGAGCCAGCGCCGTTTGCTGCCGGGTAGGCAGTGGCTCTTTAATACTATTACCAGCCGCATTCCGTCCTTCCATGTCAGATCCTCCCCAAGACTGACTGGCACGCAATCTGGGATCATCGTTTGCTGCGTATTCGCGACCGAACTGCAGTGCAGGTTGAAATGGTGCGTTAACACCTATCAATCTTACCGGGTTTCTTCCGAGTCTTTGTTCACCGAATCTCATATATTTTTCTGACAGCTAACTGTTTCTGGCAACGTTTTTTAATGTGCATTTGATTGAAAAAGGGAACAACACAATCCTTTATGCAAATAATCCATCCGTATTCGTTTGAATGTCATGCAATTCGCCTGTTCCATCGCGTTTCCTTGCACTTCAGGTTTCACCATAGGCATAAACAGCCGGTTTTGCAAACACTTATTCCGTTTTTAGCGCAATAAATTTCCAGATATCAAAGATAGATTTTTGTTCTCAAATCCATAGAATGTTCACCACAAAATAGTGAGCAGTGCATGGCGAAAGTATTACAAACATTTAATATAAGCGAAGCAAATATCATCGCGACTATCACTCAGGAAAAAGGCAAGGCCGATTTGTGTGTGTTTATTGTCAGTTCACCTGGTATGGCCTGGTCTGACGAACGCTGGTATCTCACCGACAACGAAGCGGACGCGTCTAGTACCATTTATTTTGGGCAAAGTGGCCGCTCTGCCCTGAAAGTGTGCTTTGTGAAAAATCCGGCAGATGCGGGCTGGCAAACTAATCACAAACTGAAGGGTAAAATTTAAAACAACCGGGTAACTCAGGCATCCGGGTTTAAGATTTTTGATAACGCCTCAGCGGTTTCTTCGGCTTGTTTTTGTTTTGCCTCGGCTTCGGGATCAGGTAACACAGGCATTTTGACAACCTGAAGATTGACATCATACACGGCCTCCCATTGTTTTTCCTGAATCTGGGCGGTGTGTTCATCTTTGTAATTACCCAGCAAAAGTAATAACGCTTTATTACCCAACGGAGTTTTGTATGGGATATAGGTTGGTGCAACATCGGTAATACCGATTAACGCCAGGTGGCGGTTACCATCATCTTCATTGGGATATTCGCCTAACAACACTGTGTACGTAACATCCACATCCATCGGGCTCACCAACAAGTCGCGTTGAGTAGCATATTGCGTCTTATCTTCTTCAGCCGCAGTTGCCTCTGTTGAGACAGGTTCATCCACGACCCCTACCCATTCACCTACGATTGAACCGCCAATTAAACCATCAGCTTTAAAAGGGGCTTTTACTTCCTCTTGCCACGACGGGTCCATTGGCCAAAACACCGATAAGGTATAACCGAAGCCAATTAACAAAGCGGCAATTATAATGTTTTTAATCATGATTGAGACGTGGCTAATTTATTTACTCGAATCGCAGTGTACTCCTGAGGTGTGAACAGGCGCAAACAAAATCCCGTATCCAGCGAAAATTGCCCAATTTATGCAAATATTACGACCATAATTCAAATAGGAAAAAAGACCTAAACAAGAACCATTAACATTACTATCTCTTTGTTTTATAAGGTTTTTTACTTGTTTTTGAGTCAATATCTACTATACTAGATAACAACTTAAGCTTAGGTGATTCCACGATGCAAGGTGATAAACACATTTTAGCACTGTTAAATGAAGTGCTTACCGCAGAATTGACGTCTATCAATCAGTATTTTCTGCACGCCAGAATGTACAAAAACTGGGGATTCGAGCAACTAAACGGTGTTTGCTACAAGAAGTCTATCAAAGACATGAAACAGGCAGACAAACTCATGGAGCGGATCCTGTTTCTGGAAGGGCTGCCGAACCTGCAAAATTTAGGCAAATTGTTCATAGGTGAGCATTGCGAAGAAATGCTGTCCTGTGACCTTAGCTTTCAGTCACAACAAATTCCGCTATTGAAAAAAGCCATAGCCGAGTGTGAAACCGCCAAAGATTTTGTATCTCGTGATTTGCTTTCTGAAATCCTTGAATATGAAGAAGAACACATTGATTGGATCGAAGCTCAGCAATATCAAATTAGTCAAATGGGTCTGGAAAACTATCTTCAGGCGCAAATAGGAGAAGCGTAATGCAAGGCAAACAAAATGTAATCGACGCCCTGAACAGGCTGTTAGCCAATGAACTTACCGCTATGGATCAATACTTTATACATTCCCGCATGTATCAGGATTGGGGGTTCAACAAATTGTATGAGCGAATTGATCACGAGTTTGACGATGAAAAGCAACATGCGTCTCTGTTGATCGAACGTATTCTGTTCCTCGAAGGTGTACCGGATATGTCCAAGCGCGATCCTATTTTGGTAGGCACCGACGTTCCTTCGATGTTAAAAAACGACTTGAAAATCGAATATCAGGTTGACGCATTGCTGAAAGAAACTATGGCCTTATGCGAACAGGAACAAGACTTTGTGACACGCAATATGTTGCAGACACTGATTGATGATACTGAAATGGATCACGCCCGTTGGCTTGAACAGCAGATTGGCCTGATCGACAAAGTTGGGTTGCAGAATTATTTACAGAGTCAGCTTTAATACGAATTTGCGAGAGAAAAACTGCAGGTCGAATTGCAGTTTTTCTCTGGTTCCTGCCGACAAAGCTTCTAAAAAACTATTTCATTAAATCTAAATCAGTCAACCTGACCAATAACAGCCATCAGAAAACCGATCCGCAAACTGGCAGAGTGCAGTTACAACCCCCCGGCCAGTTTCCAATAAAGCTTTTATTCACTCCTTCACAGATGATTCCTATCATCTATTGCCGTAACTGTGCCCGGAACAAAATGCAGTGCCAACTGCGGCAGTAAAATTTGATATACATCAATATTTGAAATAGCCATCGTAGTAATATCAATTGCTGTCAATATTAACCCCGCCGGGATCAAAATGAGGCTAAATTCAGCCAAATGTAAATAGAAAGTTAACAAAGGTAATCAATAGGTTAGGTAAGATTAGTGATTCATTGATCAAGATCAAGTTAGTGGCCATGAAACTATCTTTTTGGGCCCAAAACCCTTATCATTTGGCCGCCTGAAAATCCTCTACCATTTAAACTCGGCAAATATGTGCATAATTTGTACAATTGACATTAGTTATCTATGGTTATCGAGGACACTGGTTTTAACCGGTGTTGCAGGCGTAGAAATTAACACTCAACACATGTGGAAGATGGTAAATAATGAGTGAAATGACCCGAGATCATTCTGAATATAACTACGACGTAGTCCGCAAATTCGCTGTTATGGCGATTATTTGGGGTATCGTTGGTATGGGCGTTGGCGTTTTAATTGCCGCGCAGCTCATCTGGCCAGCATTGAATTTTGACACGCCCTGGCTGACCTTTTCGCGATTAAGACCTCTGCATACTAATGCAGTAATTTTCGCTTTCGGTGGTTGTGCTCTGTTCGCAACGTCTTATTACGTGGTACAGCGCACCTCTCAAGTTAGACTATTTAGCGATAAGTTAGCTAACTTTACGTTTTGGGGTTGGCAAGCCATTATTTTGTCAGCCGTGATCACCTTGCCGATGGGTTTAACGTCTTCCAAAGAGTACGCCGAGCTGGAGTGGCCCATCGACATACTCATTACGCTGGTATGGGTTGCCTATCTTATTAACTTTTTTGGCACCGTTATTATTCGTAAAGTGTCTCATATTTATGTTGCCAACTGGTTCTTCGGTGCATTTATTATTACGGTTGCGGTACTGCACATCGGCAACAGCCTGGCGGTTCCGGTTTCATTAACCAAGTCTTATTCCATCTATGGCGGTGCCGTAGATGCTATGATGCAATGGTGGTACGGCCACAATGCGGTCGGATTCTTCCTGACGGCCGGATTCCTGGGCATGATGTACTACTTTGTTCCAAAGCAAGCCGGACGCCCGGTTTATTCTTACCGTTTATCCGTCATTCACTTTTGGGCACTGGTCTCACTTTATATCTGGGCTGGTCCTCACCACCTGCACTACACGGCACTGCCTGACTGGACTCAGTCAGTGGGCATGGTTATGTCGGTTGTACTGTTCGTTCCATCCTGGGGTGGCATGATCAACGGTATTATGACCCTGTCAGGCGCGTGGCATAAACTTCGCTCTGATCCGGTATTGCGCTTCCTGATTGTTTCCTTGTCTTTCTACGGTATGTCTACCTTCGAAGGACCTATGATGGCCATTAAAACGGTTAACGCTCTTTCTCACTACACAGACTGGACAATCGGTCACGTGCACTCGGGTGCGCTTGGCTGGGTTGCCATGGTATCTATCGGTTCTTTGTACCACTTGATCCCTATCCTGTTTAATAAACCTGGTATGTACAGCATCCGTTTGGTTAACGTACATTTCTGGTTAGCAACGGTAGGCGTGGTACTTTACATCGTTGCCATGTGGATTTCTGGTGTAATGCAAGGCCTGATGTGGCGCGCAGTTAACGCTGACGGTACTCTGACCTATAGTTTTGTAGAAAGTCTTGAAGCCTCAATGCCCTTCTACTTCATTCGCTTCCTGGGTGGCTGTTTCGTAGTGACAGGTATGCTGTTAATGGCATACAACTGCTATAAAACCATCACCAGTGAAGACAAAGCAGAAGCGCAAGATGCTGCTGCCAGTGAAGCTCAGCCAGCGTAAGGAGTGCCGATGAAAAACGTACATGAACTCGTAGAAAAAAATGCAGGGCTGTTAGCCGTATTTATTTTGGTCGCCATTTCCTTTGGTGCCCTGGTTGAAATCACTCCCTTGATGTTTCAGCAACAAACTATGAAACCCGTAGATGGTTTAAAGCCTTACACGGCATTGCAACTGGAAGGCAGAGACATCTATATTCGCGAAGGCTGTGTGGGCTGTCATAGTCAGATGATTCGTCCGTTTCGCTCTGAAACAGAACGTTACGGCCACTACTCAGTTGCTGGTGAATCTGTCTGGGAACACCCTTTCCTGTGGGGTTCCAAACGTACTGGGCCTGATCTCGCTCGCGTTGGCGGACGATACAGTGATGACTGGCACTATGCTCACCTGATGGACCCTCGTGCCGTCGTACCTGAATCCAATATGCCTGCTTTTCCGTGGTTAGATGAAAACCTGCTTGATGGTAAACACACCGCCAGAAAGATGGAAATCTTCAAAGGCTTTGGTGTTCCTTATACCGACGAAGATATCGCCGGTGCGCAGGAGGCGGTCGAAGGCAAGACTGAAATGCAAGCATTGATTGCTTATCTTCAGTCACTGGGTACAGCACTTAAGTAGGTGACATTATGGATTACGGTACGATAGGCAGTATATTCACTGTTGCGGTATTTGTATTTTTTATAGGTATTGTGCTTTGGGCTTACAGTAAAAAGTCTAAAGCAGGGTTTGATGAAGCGGCCAATTTAGTTTTCGACGACGAGCCAAAACAAAAATCATCAAGCACAAATCGGGAGTCTTCTGACAATGAGTAGCTTTTGGAGTATTTTTGTAAGTGTAATTTCACTTGGCACAATACTGGGTTGTTTTCTGTTATTACGCTGGTGTTTAAAAAACAAAACCGGCGTTGAAGAAGGCGATGATATGCATCATGAATTTGATGGCATCCTTGAAATCAACAATGGGTTACCTGTTTGGTGGACCTACATGTTCTACGCAGTTATCGTCTGGGCTTTAGTGTATTTTGCACTCTATCCGGGTCTGGGTAACTTTCAGGGTTTACTTGGCTGGAAGAGCTCTCACCAGGATATTCGCTCTTTAGAAGAATCCAGAGCCGCCGTGATTGCCGCAAAAGAAGCGGGTGAAATTGTACAGTACGACCGTGAACTGGAATTCGCTGCTCAGAAATTTGATCCTGTCTTTAAAGCGATTGCTGACCGTCCTATAGAAGAACTGGTTAACGATCCGGAAGCGTTAAAAGTGGGACAACGTCTGTTTTTACAGAATTGCGCCATGTGTCACGGTTCCGATGCCAGAGGATCAACCGGCTTCCCTAACCTGACAGACAACGATTGGTTGTATGGTGGTACTCCGGAAAAAATTAAAGAAACCTTGCGCCACGGACGTCAAGGTGCCATGCCTGGTTGGATTGATTCCATGGGCGAGAAAGGCATAGAAGAAGTAGTTGCTTATGCGCTAAGCCTGAGTGGCAGAAGTGTCGATCAGGACCTGGCAGACAAAGGTAAAGCTCGCTTTGCGGTGTGTGCCGCCTGTCACGGCATGGACGGCACCGGTAATCAGGCATTAGGTGCCCCTAACCTGACGGACAACATATGGTTGTATGGCGGTAGTCATAGGGCAGTAACTGAAACCTTAACCTATGGCAGAAATGGCGTTATGCCGGCGTTCAACGAACGCTTAGGTGAAGATAAGATTCACGTTGTTGCAGCTTATGTTTACAGCCTGTCTTATCAACCTTAAAGGCACGGTATAATAAACAAGGCCCCGGCTTTTAGCCCGGGGCTTTTTTATGACCGCAATTGACGATTTACAAGGCAAACAAAAATGGCTGAAAAGTGGTACAAACAATTCTGGCCCTGGTTTTTAATCACCATTCCGGCAATATCAATGGTACTTGGTTTTACCATCGTCTATCTGGCTGTCACCAGTGAAAACTCCATGGTCTCGGATGATTACTACAAAGAAGGGAAAGCGATAAACCAATCCATCAGTAAAAAGCGTATGGCTAAACAGCTCAACCTCGTTGCAGCGCTAACACTACAAGAAAACCGGATCTATGTGACTTTCCAACAGGCATTGCCACCGGACGCTACAGCATTAAAACTGGACTTTTTTCATGCCACGTTGCAAGACAAGGACTTTTTTGTCATGTTAACCCGCAACGCTGAAGGCGTTTATTCAGGGGAACTGCGCAATGAAACAAAAGGCAAATGGCGTCTTACCCTGACCCCTTTTGATGAGTCGTGGAAAATCAGAAAAACCGTGTCTTTACCGATTGCCTCTGACATTATTCTGGAGCCTTAATGTACAACGTGGCAACAGGCCATTGTTTTCATTGTAACGAAACAATCCCGGACAACAGTCAGTTTTGCACTGAAGTTTTGCATGAGCAGCGACAATTTTGTTGTCCTGGTTGTCTCGAAGTTGCACGCTCCGTTGTCGCTACCGGGTTGGAAGACTATTATAAATTTCGCACGGAACCTGCGGCCAGGGCCGATGCTCTCCCGGATAGTTTGCGCAAAGATATTCAAATTTACGACCTGCCAGAACTCACTGACGAATACATCAGCCAAAACAATCAATTTGCAGAAGTTCAACTTACCGTCGAAGGGTTAAATTGCCCGGCATGCGCCTGGCTTATTGAAAAGCGCCTAAATAGCAACCCGGCAGTGCGAATGGTAGGGGTTGATGTCAGTGCCAGGCGCGCCTCAGTGCGCTGGGACAAAGACAGTCTGACATTGTCCCAGCTACTCAACCTGTTTTTTGAAGTCGGCTATCGGGCCAGGCCCTTTCAACCCGACCAGCATGAAACGATTTTCCAGACTGAAAACAAAAACTTCCTTAAAAAACTTGGACTAGCCGGCCTGCTTACCATGCAGGTAATGATGTTGGCATTTGGACTGTATTTTGGGGTATTTGGGAACCTGGATGCAGAGACGCGTCAGTTTTTGCATTGGGTAAGTCTGATCTTAAGTACCCCTGTGGTTTTTTACTCCGGCTCAGTTTTTATCATCAGCGCGTTAAATGGACTGAGCGCAAAAACCTTAAATATGGACATGCCGGTGAGTATCGCCATTGTAGTAACCTGGGCCAGCAGCGCCTGGGCAACCTTCAATAACCAGGGAGAAGTGTTTTTCGAATCAATTTGCATGTTTATCTTTTTATTGCTTATTGGTCGCTACTTCGAACACAAAGGCCGCCAAAAAGCGGTAATTACCGGCAATAACCTCAGTCGTCAGTTACCTCAATTTGCCAGACTCGTCGCTGATGATGGCCAGATTCAGGACGTGCCGGCAAAAACCATCAGGCCCGGACAGCAAATTCAGATCAAAGTTGGCGATACTGTGCCCGTCGATGGCATCATTACTCAGGGCACCACAGAACTGGACGAAGCGATTCTCACAGGGGAAGCTGCACCGGTGTGTAAAACCATTAATGCCCCCGTTTTTGGCGGCACGATAAATTTATCGGCGCCTATTATCGCCACGGTTAGTACAGCATTAAAAGATTCAGCCATTAACCAGATCAGTCGCGCACAGGAACTGGCTTTTTCACAAAAACCTAAATTTGCTATCGCGGCAGACAAACTCGCCGGAAGTTTTGTTTCCCTGGTACTCCTGATTGCCACCCTTACCTTCCTGTACTGGCATCAAAAAGTACCGGCCGACGCACTGTGGATTACGGTTTCGGTATTAGTTGCTACCTGCCCCTGTGCGCTTGGACTGGCTACCCCAACCGCCTTCACCGCAGCCATGAGCAAACTCAATGAAAGCGGCCTGGTGATCAAGCGTACCGACCTGTTAGAGACCTTAAACAAGGTAACCGTATTTGCCTTTGATAAAACCGGTACGTTAACCCGTGGCCAGCCCAAAGTTCAGCGCTGGGAAAATCACAGTAACCTCTCTGATGAACAGGTACTCTCTGTCGCCGCGTCAATAGAAGCCTATTCAGAACACCCCATCGCTAAAGCCTTTGACAGCGCCACTAACCTTCCCTGTCAAGAGGTCGTGGTTTTCCCGGGAGAAGGGATTGCAGGGGAGCTACACGAAAAGCGATACCGCATCGGTAATTGTCACTTTGCGGGAGCAAATTTTAAGGTACAGCAGGCCGACGTTTATCTGTGCGAAGTAACACTAACCGGAGAACAAATCCCGATAGCTGAGTTTTACCTGGAAGACGTGTTAAGAGAACAAGTCGAGCCCTTTTTCAGACAATTAAATCGCGGCAGATCTGTTTTACTAAGCGGAGACAACCAGCAAAAAGTCGCTATTCTGGCGAATAAATTGTCTATCCCGGAATATCAGTATGGCGTTAAGCCCGTGCAGAAACTGGCGTACCTGCAAACCCTGCAAGCCAAAGGCGAAGTCATTTTAATGGTGGGTGACGGGGTCAATGACGCACCGGTTCTGGCCGGTGCAGATATCTCAGTAGCGGTGAATGGCGCCAGTGATTTCGCCCAAAATGCCGCTGACATTATCATGCTGAAAGACAATTTTTTAGCGATTAACACCTTGCTGGAAGTATCGTTAAAAACACAACGCATTATTAAGCAAAACTTTGCCTGGGCTTTGGGTTACAATTTGCTGGTACTGCCTTTTGCAGTCAGTGGATTACTTCCCCCCTGGGGTGCGGTCATCGGCATGTCGCTAAGTTCGCTAATTGTGACCTTTAACTCGCTTCGTATTAATACACAAAAAGACAAGTAACATGAGCATTATTTACGTATTGATTCCTTTAGCTATCATTCTGGTACTTGTCGCAATCGCAATCTTTTTTTGGGCGGTACGCAGCGAACAGTTCAAAGACCTTGAGCGTCATGGACACAGTATCTTGTTTGATGATGACGTAAAAGACGCTTCCAAAGCTAAACCTAAGCCACCCAAAGAAAAATAGTCTGCTCGTGAACGATCTATTTGCCGCGTTTTTAATCGGGATTGCCGGGAGCGTGCATTGCGGAGCAATGTGTGGTGGGGTTATTGCTGGCTTGAGTTACGCCATTCCGCCTGAAAAACCGCTGTTACCCTATGCGTTAAGCTACAATCTGGGCAGGATATTCAGTTACAGCCTGGCGGGGTTTATTGCCGGGGCACTGGGCCAGATATTCAGTCACCAGATAGCCAGTGGTGTGGTGGTATTGAAGTTAATCAGTGGTGTATTTTTATTGTTGCTGGGGGCTTATATCGGCAACTGGTGGCGCCTGCTGACCCGGTTGGAATCATTCGGAGCCCTGTTCTGGCGCAGGATATCGCCATTCGCCAGGCGATTTGTGCCGTTTAAACACCCGATATCCGCCCTGCCCTATGGGTTAATCTGGGGTTGGTTACCGTGTGGCCTGGTTTATTCAACGTTGGCCTGGAGTATCGCCAGCGGTAGTGCCACTGCCAGTGCGCTACAGATGGCAGCCTTCGGCTTAGGCACGCTACCGGCAACCTTATTACTGGCCTTTTCCAGTAATGAACTGCTTAACTTCACCAAATCCCCCAGAGTACGGCAAATCATCGCTATCGCATTACTTTGCTATGGGGCGTTTACCATTGCACAAGCCCTGTCCCATCATTTATAGTAACGATTCAGCGCGAAAAGGGATTGTATTATTCAATGGTAAGTCAAGCTCGTTATCCTCTTCACTGTCAAAACTGTAGCTTCAGTCAGTTGTGCCTGCCCTTTAATTTAAGCAACAACGAAATGGATAAACTGGACGACATCATCCAGCGCAAGAAACCCATCCAAAAAGGTGAAAGACTTTTTGAAACTGGTGACAAACTGAAGGCGCTTTACGCGGTTCGTTCCGGCTCCTTTAAATCATATGCCATCAGCCAAAACGGCGAAGAGCAGATTACGGCATTTCATTTACCCGGCGAAGTTATTGGCTTCGACAGTATGTCTGAAGAGGCCCACCAAACCGTTACTCAGGCGTTGGAAACCTCGATGGTTTGTGAGATCCCATTTGCCACACTGGATAAACTGTCTGATGAGTTACCCGCGTTAAGAAAGCAACTTATGCGGCTCATGAGCGCTGAAATTAAGCAAGATCAACAGATGTTTATGCTGCTCAATCAGCGCACGGCTGAAGAGCGCTTAGCTTACTTTTTACATTCGCTGTCGCTGCGCTTTAATCAACGGGGGTTTTCCGCCAATCAGTTTCGGCTCACCATGACCCGCAGTGAAATTGGCAATTTGTTAGGGTTAACGGTTGAAACCATCTCGCGACTATTGTCAAAATTCAACAAGGAAGGAGTTTTAACGGTGGATGGCAAACTAATCAACATCAATAACCCGGCAATTCTGGAAGAAAAGAGCAAAACCTTTGCCCCCGAATGCCGCTAACCGGCAAATTCTTTTTGCAGGTTCTTTGATCTATAACAATAGATAAACTGGCAAAACTTTGATGCTGTTCTTACACTTATAATGTTCTTTTCACCAATTGGGACAATGCTATGAGTGGCTTTAATAAAATTTTAGCAGTGGTTGATCCAACCGAAGAGCAGCAAAAATCACTGGCCCGGGCACTGGAACTGGCCAATAAATGTAATGGTAAGGTGACTGCCTTTCTGTCTATTTACGACTTTTCCTATGATATGACCACCATGTTATCTGTCGAAGAGCGCGAGATCATGCGCCAGGCAGTGGTAGATGACCGTACTGAATGGTTGGTGCAATTAATTGAACAACAACCCAATGCCCATGATATCCACGTGGATGTCAAAGTCGTTTGGCACAATCGTCCCTACGAAAGCATTATCGTAGAAGCCATTGCAGAAAATTACGACCTGATTGTCAAAGGCACACAACAACACGATACCCTAAAATCCGTTATATTTACCCCCACTGACTGGCACCTGCTTCGTAAATCACCCAAATCGGTATTACTGGTTAAGGATCACGCCTGGCCTGAAAATGGGGCCATTATTGGCGCGGTAAATGTCGGTAGCGAGGACGAAGCACACATTTCCCTGAACAATCGGATATCAGCCACCTGTCTTGAGATGGGAGGATTGCTCAAAGGACACGTGCATCTGGTCAACTCCTATCCAGGCACTCCGGTAAACATCGCCATCGAAATTCCTGAATTCGATCCGCAAACCTACAATCAATCGGTTAAAAATCACCATGAAGACAACATGCGGCAACACGCTGAAAAGTCCGGAATTGGGGCTGAATTTTGTCATGTTAAGGAAGGATTACCGGAAGATGTGATCCCGGCCATTGCCAAACAACTGGACGCGGAGCTGGTTGTCATTGGCACTGTAGGGCGACAAGGAATATCTGCTGCACTCATTGGCAATACCGCAGAACATGTTATAGATATGCTGGATTGTGATGTACTGGCTCTAAAGCCAGAGGGATTTGAATCACCGGTTAAAGTCTGATAGCAATAATATGCGACAAACAGAAAATTAATGTATACTCTGCCGCCATTTAATATCCGGGCAAACCGATATTGGATGCTTTATTGAGTCAAACGGGTTCAGAGTAATACAGATGTCAGCAGAAGCAGCAACCGCGGTTAATCACTTAACCAAAAGTAAACAACAATACAGCTTTAACAAATTACAAAAGCGCTTGCGTCGATGTGTTGGTAAAGCCATCGCCGACTTCAATATGATTGAAGACGGTGACAAGGTGATGGTGTGTCTGTCAGGGGGTAAAGACAGCTATACCTTACTGGATATCCTGCTTTTTCTGAAAAATATTGCGCCAATCCACTTTGACATTGTGGCAGTTAACCTGGACCAAAAGCAACCGGGCTTTCCCGAACATGTGTTACCTGCGTATCTGGACCAGTTGGGTGTGGATTATAAAATAGTCAATGAAGACACCTACTCCATCGTGAAGGAAAAAATTCCGGAAGGCAAAACCACCTGCTCGCTGTGCAGCCGCTTACGCCGCGGTATTTTGTATCGCACGGCACAAGAGTTAGGCGCAACCAAAATAGCCTTAGGTCATCACAGAGACGACATGCTGGAAACCTTGTTGCTAAACATGTTCCATGGCGGTCGAATGAAGTCCATGCCGCCCAAACTGGTCAGTGATGACGGCAAAAATATTGTAATCAGACCACTGGCCTATGCCTGCGAAAAAGACATTGCCAGATACGCTGAAAAAATGGAATTCCCAATCATTCCCTGCAACCTCTGTGGTTCTCAGGAAAACCTACAGCGCAAGATGATCAAAGGTATGTTACAAGACTGGTCCAGACAATATCCAGGCCGCATCGAAAATATGTTTCGGGCATTACAAAATGTCACGCCATCACATCTTGCCGATCCAAACCTGTACGACTTTCAGAGTATCACCACCTCAGACCAGGCCCCGGAAGAAGGCGATATTGCCTTCGACACTCCTGAGTTTAAAGACAGCTTCAGCGAAACTGAGGACAGCGACAACGCGGTTAATATTCAGCTGGTTGAGTGACAACTCAAAAAAATACAGACTAAAGAACAATAAAATATTTTCGCGTGAAATAGCGCTTCAGGTAGTCATTACAGAAATGAGCAAGTCTGGTAAAGCAGTAAATCTCGGCTCAGCTTTCAGGCCTGTGATTGGCCTGAAGAGTGCCCTATAACAGATAAACCGAATTTAATCAGTCAATGCAGTAATACGTTGTACACCCTCTAAACGAAATTCGTTAGGTAGCTTAGGCAGATTCGCGGCCTCCACATGCCAGTGGCCACTATTAATGGTACTCAGTGCTTTAAAGGCTTCGGGGACAAGGCTATCGTCAGTAACGGTAATTTGTAGCCCCGTCGCTGAGGGCATCATAAAAGACAAAAAACTCCCCATTTTGTCGAAAAAGCGTTGAAACGCGGCCATCAACATGCCCAGTTCCGCAGCATCCACCCCGTCCTGAAATAGTGCTGGTTTGGCTTCCAGTAATACCGATAAATCACAGCGGTTTTCGGGTTCCGATAATTTGATAAACAACCTGGCTTTAGCCAACTTTAACGCTTTTTCAGTGGGCAGCACAAAACGATTATTGGCCATCACATCCACCGGAATGTCCATTTTGTCAGTATTGATCATAACGCTCTGAACCTGGCACAGATCCTTACTTTGCACATTCACAAAACCAAAGGCAAAATGCAGCGGTTGTAACTCTTCATCATCCAGTTTTCTTAAATGGCTGTAAAAATCACTGTAATCCAGATGCAACTCTCCGGCCTGTGCGGCTAACAATGGAAAAGCCACACATACTGCTGTAAGCCATTTAACTATTTTCAATTTTTCTTTCCTGTGAATGAATATGTTTGCGATTAACTCTGATCATTGCCTGTAGTTCCTCGACGTAAGCCTGGCCTCGCTCGGAATAATGCAAAAGTCCTTCGGCCAACATCTCAGCGGTAATAGGTTGCTGTGTTTGCCGTAATATCGCCCGAATGTAGCGCAAATCACGGTACGCAAAATGACGGTTCAGGGTGTTTAAATATTTAGCGACCCCTTGCGCCAGGTTAGTATATTTGGCCACTTCGTGATTCATGTCATCATCTCTGCGACGCGGCACAAAACCGCAGCCTTTGCGGTAGCACCACATACCAAAAAAGTTGAAGCCCTGGCGGGCAAAACGCGATGTTCCCCAGGCAGATTCATTCGCCGCCTGGACCAGAACCAGTTCTTTGGGAATGACATCCACTTTAATCAATAATTTTTCAAAAAAAGTGTCATCTAACTTTTTGAATTGCACACCGTAGGTTTTTGCCAGCGCAGTTAACCTGTCAAGCTGTGCTTCACTGAGCGCCTGAGTCACGCGCCCCTGGCTTTGCCATTGGCTATACAAGGCCAGGATTAATGTGCGTTGTGACAGGATGATTTCATTTTGTCGGTCAACTTCCGGACTCAGGTATTCAAAAAATGCCCTTTTCTTTTCGGTAACATTTTTAAATTTGCTAAAATCTGGCACGGTAACGGCGACAACCGGCAAAGGGTTGGTTTCTACTACCGGCACTTTGGGTGGGATAAAAAAAGGATACAAAAAGGACACCACGCCGATTAAGGTCACACCACCTGTCCACAAACGGGTTCGAAGCGATTTATGCATCGAAATGCTCGTCCCGGCCGGTGCGGCTGTCCGATCTGACTTCACGCTGGGCTGCTATATTAGCCGGACTAGAAGTTACCTCGAATTCTTTCACTGTTTCTCCCGCTTGCTGGTTTTCCACACCAAAGATATCTCTGTACAGTATCCCTTTCACATTATAGTAAAAAGGTGAAACCCATATTATCGCCACCCCAAAAGTCAGGATCACTAATGCAAACAATAGCGCAAAAATGCCATACAATTTAACAAAGGTCAGCCATTGGTGATTAACGACCTTGATGGAAGTAAAAATGGCCCTTGCAGGTAGCAGCTTTTTTTCCAGTACAAGCGGAATTGCAAATCCGGTTGCCACCATCAAATACAATCCTGGCACTATTAGCAGCAATAAACCAATTTGAACCAATGCTGCCGTCATAACAGCAGTGACCGTAATAGTCAGGCTGCGGTTAACAAACTCAAACAGATTTGATAGTTTGTTCTTTCCGCCAACACTGGCGTTAATACCCATCATCATTAACCCTGCTGCTAACGGTGTTATCAGTATCACCATAAGCAAATCCAATCCCAATCTGAAGCCAGGGTCGTTCGGATCGATGCCCTTTAAATCGGAAATATACCGCCCGGCACTCATAACCATTAAGGCCACCACAATCATGATAATTACTCCCTGCACCATGGAGGCTTTATCAATTTGCGTCAACTCCCAACCACTGCGCAAAACTTGTTTTAGATCAAAGTGATAATCCCCATTAAGAGCTGACTGCAACTTTCCCTGTGGCTTTTTAAACTGATTTTCAGACAACGATTTAAACCTTGAGTAATTAAAACGCGACTAGTATACCAGCATGTATTTGGAATGCATTGAAGGTTTGAAGTAACAAGGTTTAACGCAAGTTTTTGCATTGGTAATTTTTACAGAGAATTAGTCAAATTCGCCATTTTATAGGCCATGAAAACTAGCTACCAACTAAAGATAAATATAAACCATTGTTTTTACGGGATTTTTAACGTGGCACTGTAATTGCCATTATTAAAAAAATGATTATCGCAAATAACGCTGTTACTCATAGAGCAATAACAAATCTGCTATGCCATTGGAAATGTACTAGCAGAACCGCCACATCGGAGAAATAAATGAAAACTAAAATCGCCCTGATTATCGCCGCAACATTGGTCACACAAACAAGCTTTGCAAAAGACAAAGTGAATTTGCAACAAAGCATAAAACTCACGGCGGAGAGCACAGTCCATTTTGAAGTCCCGGTAGGTAGCCTGGACATCGAAACCTACAATGGTGACACCCTGGAATTAGACATAGAAGTAAAAGAAGCCGATAGCGACTGGTTTAGCTCTGCAGATTTGGAAGATGTGGAACTAACCATTGATCAACGGGACAACGCCGTTTTGTTAGAGATTGACATGGAAGATGTTGTACAAAAATGGTCAGTACGCATCCCAAAAAATATACACCTTGATATCGACCTCGGCGTTGGTGAAGTTGAAATTGACGATTTTGAAAGAACTGCAACCATCGATGTTGGAGTTGGTGAAGTTGATATTGATTTAGAAAATGACAACTACCGCCTGATTGATTTGGAAACCGGGGTGGGTGACGTTGATTTGCGGGGGTTTAACAATATTGACCGGGAACGGAATCTGGTAAACGAATCGATTCGCTGGCGCGGGAAAGGCGAATATGATCTTGAAATTGAAGTGGGTGTGGGTGAAATCAACGTTCAGGAATAATAGTAATTTCTCTCCCGTTATACGCTGATTTAGCGTAGTTCGCCCCCTCTTAGGCTGTCTCTTATACACAAATCCCTGCTAAGTAATTAGTGGGGATTTTTTTGAACTAAATTCCAGGCCTTCGATCAGAACTTCAAACACGATTTGGAGTAGATGGTAATGAACGAACATTTCTTTTGGGCGCAGCAGCAAT
>NZ_JBVTQY010000029.1:0-62132 GCF_055755215.1 Planctobacterium sp. R6 | reverse complement strand
TAAAGCAAATTTATTAGCTTATGCCAAAATGTGATCTTAAGAACAAATGCTATATCAATAAGTTTGATCATGCCCTTCTGAATGAGAAAAGGTGTTGGTTTTTCAATGATTTTTTGCAGTTCCTTACTTCCACTTTCGAAAATACAAATATGAGACGAGGTCGTCACCCAATAAAAATCTCGTCTCTTGAAAACCCCATTAACTGTTCCGGCACAATTTAATATCTCGGTAGCTTCAATCTCCGAATATGGTTTTTCACTTCTGGAGTAAAGAATGGCTTTGTTTTTTCCGCCAAGTACTAACTGTTCTCCAATTAAATTAATTGTTCTCACCCCTGATACAGAATCACTGCCACGTAAATTAACTGGCTGAAATATATCGATTTTTTTATTGTAAAAGTACAGTGTATTTTCACCCGCAGCCCAGACTTCGTCATTGGCAACTGTCATTGTCAGCATACTCGTATCTTCAAGATAACGATTGATTTTAGTAGCCGTATCTCCGGAGTATTTTATAATTCCGTGATTTCTGGTCAGGATCCATATATTCCCGTCTCCATCAATCCCAGATTTTCTGATATCGATATCTTCTATCCGATTTAGGCTTAGCAGCGGTTCAAAAGCAGCTTTTTGACTATCAAATTTATCAACACCTTCTCTATGTGTGACTAAAATGTCACCACTTTTTGATTCCATTATTTCAACAATATAATTATCACTGAGCCTCGATTTGCCATCATTTGTCAGAAAATTCTCTATTGAGAGACCGTTGTACCTTGAAAGTCCGTCCTGCGTGCCAAACCACATATGACCTTTTGAATCACGATAAATGGTCTCAATGGACAAATGAGCTAATCGGTCATTTAAGTGAAACTCATTCAGATCAATAGTCATTCTAAATTTGAAATTTTCATTTGCAGACACCTGAAAACCGAACGAGAGTGTTAAAAACACCAAGAGTCGCAAGAGCAATTGTGAAGCCAAAACTAGAAATGTTTTGAACACATTTGAAGATTTAGTGAGAGCTATAGACGTACAAATTTTTGACATTAACTTATATTTTTCACACCTTAGAACAAATAAAAAACTGTCGGCTTTCAACCTGTCACGCTCAGATCAGAAATCTAAAAACTGAATGAATAACTCTTCTATTTTTTCTGAGGACTTAAATTCAGCCAATTGTAAATTGAAGTTATTGATGATTATTCTGTAATGAGGTGATTGCGTGCTAATTGCAAATCTGACAGGTTTTAACGCAATATTTTCTGCAATTTTAAATTGACCAACATATGAACATTTGTGAACCAAACTAAAAAACGACAATTCTTCAGCCACAGCCCCGTCAATTCTGCCCATATTTAACAAAGAATATAGTATGTCATCTGTACCAACTAATACCTTATTTGGTATGAAATAAGAAGTTGGAGATCCTCTAACCCCACCAAGTAGCAAATTACTTCCTTTCATAAAATCACGAACGACAATATTGGATGTCGCTTTGGTTATCAAACTCAAACTCGCATTGTAGATAACGTCTGAATACCAAAGATTTGCATCTTTGTGTTCAATAAACGGTAACGTTGTTAAAAAGCCGTCAATTTCACCGGATAATATCAACCTTTCAGCCCGGCCCCGAGGTAGAGGAATAATAGCCAGATCAGTAATACCAACATTTTCCAAAATGCCGCGCATTATTTCTACATCTATCCCCGTCACCGCGTTGTTGTGTTGAAAAATAACGTACGGTTCAATATTTTCTGCAGTGGCCAGAGTTAACTTGTCACCTAAACAAGGAAGTACCGCAAAGTAACCAAATAGAAACACCGAATACCAGCAATGATTCATCGTCCTTTAGTGCCATTTCTGTCTTTGACACCACTCCATTGCAACTGAAAATGTAAAAGGGGCAAAAGCCCCTGAAACAACGAAGTTTAAAATGTAGAAATAACCCTTAAATCTCCTACAGCAGCATCACTTACGAAGCCAATATAAGCGGGATTACCCTTTATTTTTTGTAATATTGCCTGCTCATCCGTTAGTACTTCAGGGGGTTCGCCTTGCCCGGTAAAAACCAATTTTGCCCAATAAGATTTCAGTTGTGCCGGTGACTTACCCAGAACATCAGCAACAAACTTATCAGTAGTAGGGTTTGACTCCGGCAACGAAATCGGGACTGCCGCCCCCCCTCCAGGAAACTCGCTTTGTTTTCCGAGGAAGATTCGCACAATATCATCTTTTGATAGCGCACTACTGTTAGACGGGTGCACAACAATACTGACTGCATTTGCAAACAATGGCAGCAACAAACACGATAAAAAAACAGCCTGGCTTAATACTTTTTTCATTATTCCGATTCCTAAAAGACGATATCAACACCTAAAGTAACTACATCAAATTCTCCCTTTTCCCCTAGAGGTAAAGTCAACGGTCTGTCATCGTCACCAAAGAAGTAGTCAAATTTTAAGGCTGCGTTCGGATGGAAATCGTAACGCATACCTACCCCATATCCATCAATCAAACCTCCACCGGTAGCTATATGTAAAGCTTGCGCTGCGCCTTCTAAAATGGGATGACCAAGAAAGTCAAAACTTTCCAGCTCCAAATCCCGGTCCAGCTTCTCTTTTCTGACAGTAAGCAAAAGGTCGTTAAACCGATAACCTAAAGATAAATACCATCCATCCACATCGGGAAATGCAGTGTCATCCAAAGTAACCTGAGTGCGTTCATAGGACACTAAAACATCCTGATAACTCCAGTTAAAGCCAGCATAAGCGTAAATACCGTCTTTATCGGCGTAACTTAACAAGTTGACTAACTGTTGACCCTGAGCTTCTGTAGCGCCATTAGCAATGGCGGCTGCAGCAGCTCCCTGCCCTACGCCATTTTGCAATTCAATTAAACCGCCTTCGTCGTCAAAGGTAAGCGACATAACACCCGAAAATAGCGACCAATTGTCTTTAGAGACTTCCGCCCTAAACGACAATAAACTATCGAAAGATGCAGAAAGCTCACTACCAGTTGCACCAATAAAAATATCGCCATCCCAGGTACCATACAGGGTTTTTGTTTTAAGCAAAAAATCGCCTATAAGATGCTGCGTATCCAGGGAAATACCTTCGACTACATTAAACTCATAGCCAAAATATACTGACTTAGGCAGGCGGCCATAATCATGTGCATAGCCCACCAACTCATATTCGGATTGGTAGAATATGGGGTTGGCCATACGACCTGCATTAATAGTAAAATTATCATTCAGCTTGTAAGACAAGTAAGCCCAACGGGCCTCCAAATCAAAATCGTTTCGGCCTTCAGCAACCATTTGAATAGTTGCTGTTAAACCGTCAGCTAAATCAGCGCGTGCCTGTAACCCAAATACTGAATCGTTTTTAAACGTAAATTCATTGTCATCTGGTAACTGATTAATAGGTACTACGATATTGTCGTATGAGGCATACGATGCCTTCACAGATGCAAATCCATTCCATTGAATTTCAGCAAAAACGGTTGAAGAGGCAAAACTACCTGCTATCAGCAAGCCCGTTTTTAGCATGCCAGTGTTGTACTGCTTCATTTTTTATTTTCTCTTATTGTGTTAAACGTTAAATTCGTCAGTTATCTGTGTAAGTTCATTTGCCATCTCAACTAAATGAGCACTGACAGAGGCCAGTTCGCCAGACGCTTTTTCATTTTCCAGAGCTGAAGTAATCACCTTTTCAACTGTGCCGGTAAATGTGCGAATTAACTCAACCTGATTACTTGTTGCTTCCGCGTTGTCTTCAGACAGTTCCCTGATACGATTGATATCAAGAGCGATTTGAGTAAGCGCTTCGTTTGCAACTTCGATTTGTTCAAAACTGCTTTCAGCCTGACCTCTTGAACCTGACAATGCCGTAGACACCCTTTTTGCACCGGATTGCAATGTTTCGATGGTATCCTGAATGTCAGTGGCTGATTCCTGTGTTCGGGTTGCAAGCATGCGCACCTCATCTGCAACAACCGCAAACCCGCGTCCTTGCTCTCCCGCCCTGGCAGCTTCTATAGCCGCATTTAATGCTAATAGATTAGTTTGAGAGGCAATGTTTTGAATTACTTCTAAGACTGAGGTTACATGAGCGACATCTTTTAGGAGTTCATCCATATCCGTGACCGCCTGTTCAGCGGCCCCTTTCAACAACCCTATTGATTCAACGGTTTGAGAAAACATCTTCTTACCCGCTTCAGTGTTGTCATAGGCAGAAACAGATATGGCTTTAGCTTTATGAGAATTGTCAGCAATTAAATCTGTATCACAAGTAATTGAGTTAATTGCGGTTTCTGCACTTTTTGCATTTTGTGATTGCAAACCAGAAATCGTACTGGTTTCTTCAGCAGCCGAACTAACATTGAAAGCATGTGTAGAAAGCGGGCTGGAAAGTTCAACAACTCTTTTAAATGTACTATTCAGCTTTTCAATAAAAGCATTGAATGCAAAAGACAGAGCAGCAATCTCCCGGGTACCAGTGCTTTCCAATCTGACAGTCAGATCACCAGTACCATTAGAAAAACTTCTCAATGAATTTGTAACACGCAGGAGGGAATCTGAAACACCGCGCTGAACAGGAATTGATATTCCAATAGACAAACAAATACTAACCAACCCCAACACAACGCCTTGTGAGATTACTTTTTCACTTTTTGAACGCGCTAATTGGATATTTGCAGTAAGATTTTGATTTATTTCGTTGCGATAACTCGCATATTCCGTCTTGAGCGTCTCTAACAGCTCATTCATTTTCGCTCTATCCTGACCTGTCGGGATATAACCTGAATCTGAACTATCAATCAACGCCATCACCAGGCGTTTCGACAACGCAAAATAGTTTTCAAGAGCGTTTACCTGGCGTGAAAGAAATTCACTTCTTTCCAAATCCAAAGAGATCAAACTGTTGTTGACTTCTGATAACTCACTATAAAAAGCCTCAGCTGTAGCAACAGCATCCGAATCTGCAGTGATAGCTGCTGAAACAAAGCTTTCAGAAACACTTTTAAGTAAAGCTACTCGCTTTTCTGCCAATTGAAGTTTCGGATAATCATTTGATTCCAATGAACTCAATAATGCGCTGGAAGCTAAGCCATTAACTGTCACGCTGATTAAAAAAATCAAAAAACATATCACTCCAACAGTAGGAATAATATAAATACGTGCGGCAATACTATTGATTGTAAACTTTGGCTTGGCCATTTGATTTTCGTTCCTGAAATTGTCCCGGGAAAGGTAACAATCTTGAGGCACACCTAAAATCACAGATAGTTCAGAAAACATAGCCAAAAGTTCAAATTAAAGTAAAAGTTAAAAATCCCCCTTAAATTCGGTAACAATACAAACCAAAGTGTAATTTTTTACACTCATAAAAACTTAAATTCAACTCGAGGAATAACGAACCAATACTAGAACTTTATAAATTGTGATCATTGCAACATAAATAAGATATCAACAAATTTAACTGTTAATATTTGTGCAATAAAAAACAACGCCAAATGCGAATAAGTTAGGTAGGAAAATAAATCCAGGAACAGAAATGACCAGAACTTCGGACAATCGGGTAACCACGGCTTCCGCTCCAACACCGATAATTTTCGATTCACCGTTTAACAAATGATTTAAACTCTCTACGATACTTATTGCTTCACGATTGTCAGCGTCTATTTTGATATATGTAGGTAGGATACCGAGAAGTTTAATAGTCAGCGGATGTTGAAACAGCAATACACCACAAATCATTTTTGTCTGCGCGCCACCACCACCAAACGTCAATGTCTCATAACGTGCAGAAACAGCTTTTATTGGTAAAGCATTTAGATTGGTATACTGTTGACAAGTACCATCAGAAAGTCGATGACCTTCGCCTTTAGGAAACAGTATAAAATCCCCGTACTCAAATCAAATGTTTCACCTTCAATCTCAAAATGACTCTTTCCACTAAGCACAAGGTGAAACATCATACAGTTCGGCATGGCGGGCAAATCTATACTCCATGGACTGGAAAAACTAGAATCCGTAAAAAAAGTCCGCTCCATCTTTAAACTATCAAGAAGCTTTCCGATTGGTTCATCACTAATATGAGTTTCAATTCGTTTTTTATATTCAAACGTCATACTGCTTCCCAAATCCTTTCTGAGTTAAGAAAGTAAATGATTGAATAGTAGCTTCGATACGATGAATGAGAACGGTTATAACACCAACAGAAATCCAGTCATAATCGCGGCAACAGTTCGAATATTATTCCAAAAAGTCCATTTTTCAAGGTATATTTGCCAATAATTAGGACTGTTGGTCTGGCCATGTTCTGACTGTAGCGTTTTATTTAATGGCACATTTTTAATGACGGTTACAAATGTTGTACCTAGCAGAAAAACCACACCAGCAACAATATCACCAGTATTTCCAAACGAAATAAAATACAGAGAAGCAATTGCTGATCCCATAAAAAACAACAAAAAGACAGGATTTATAATCTGCTTGTTTATTTCCACCATTACCACTGCACCATTGTCTGATCTTTTTAAAACATTCATAACAGTGTTTGAAAACACAAAATACAAGCCAATCATTGTTAGCATGGCAAGTTTCAATACTGCTTCTACAATCGGTATTCCATCAACTGCCATAGTGTTACCCTTCCTTTAGAAAATACGCAGCATTATCAATGATAAACTGACTGAAATTTTTTGGCTGCCTGCCAAGAGCCTCTGTAATTCCATTTTTTATACTCTCATTTCGTCCATCGAGCACCTCTGTGAATAGATAGCTGAGCGCATCTATAGTGTTTTTTTCAACACCACTCCTTGCCAGGTTATTTTGGTATGCAGACAAACTAACTTGCTCAAAAGTGATAACTCGGTTCAGTCTTTGACTAAAACGCTCCGCAATTTGTGCAAAGCTCAATAATTCTGGACCTGTAACTTCGTATAATTTGCCATTGTGTTTGTCCGTAGTTAACGCTGCCACTACTATCTCAGCGATGTCGTCAATATCGACAAAAGGTTCTTTTGTCTCTCCGACAGGTAAGGCAATTTTGGATTGCTGAATATATTGCCTGAATAACCCTTCACTAAAATTTTGGTTAAACCAGGCGGCACGAACAATTGTCCAGCTGATGCCTGATTGTTTGACTATATTTTCAGATAGTTTCGCCGCAGGCTCGCCTCTTCCGGAAAATAGCACGACACGCTGTACCCCTTTAATCTTTGCCAGAGCAATAAATTGCGAAATATCTTCAGGAGCTTTGGGTACCGCCAGATCAGGGTAATAAGTTATATAAACTTGTTTAATTCCGGTAAGTACTTTGGCCCACGTTACAGGTTCGTCCCAATTAAAATAAACGTGCGATGATCAGGAAGCGCATCTGGGAGAATATCCCATTTCCCGCAATTTTTGTTCGACCCGAACACCCGTTTTTCCTGTAGCGCCGATAATCAGATGTTCATTAGATAATTTAACCATAGCATTCAGTTCACTAAAAAAGACAAATAGTTATTTTATTTTACTGCTCCCCTATCAAAATTTATTGCTTAGAGTTCAACAAACATTGCAGAACGGTTGTTTAATTGAGCGAGTAGTATTTCAGTGTTTAATCCAGGCCCAAAATAGCGTCATATTCATTTTCGTCGTGACAGACCAGGTCCATGGTTTTTAGTACTAAGAGGTAATCAGCACCGTTTTCAGGTACGCAGTGCAGGTCATGTATTTGCACTGGTTTAATAGCAACAGGCTCTTTTACAGCGCCTGATTTTGACAGGTTAAAGCCACCCAACTCTGACATAATATTTTCCTCGTTTTCAAATCATCAATCACAAGAAAAATATTAAATTATCAGAGACTTAAAGCAATATTATACGATTATTTAATAACCACCAAACCCTGACTCATAGTGCAGCCTCGCGGTATTCTGGTCAGCTTTTTTCGGGTAGCTTTGAAACTATCAAGTGCACTGATAATTACTCATCAGCAACGAAGTTCAAGGGGCTCATATGAAGAGTTTAGAGACGAAATACCTTTACGGAGGAATCTAATGACAGGGATACCTTATCCAGTTCCTGACTCGAATGCGTCAATTGCTCTGCAATGCTGGCAGTTTCATTGGTTAACTCGTTGATACCTTCGACGTTTTCTTCCAGGTCTGCCACCACCGTCGATTGTTCTGTAGTGGAATTTGCCACCAGCACAGTTTGCTCCAGGATATCCATAACATTACTACTGATTTTCTGTAATGCCTGCTTAGCCTTATCCGCATATTCAACAACAAAATCGCTGCGTTCACGGCCTTTTTTAATGGCTTCAACAGCTTTGCCAGAGTCGTCTTGCAGACGATTAATCACCGTCTGAATTTCCTCGGTTGATTCTGTGGAGCGATTTGCCAATTTGCGCACTTCATCCGCCACAACGGCAAAACCACGGCCTTGCTCCCCGGCCCTGGCGGCCTCAATCGCGGCATTTAAGGCCAATAGGTTAGTTTGTTCTGAAATCCCTCTGATGGTATCAAGCATTGCACTGATATGATTCACGGATACAGCCAGGGACTGCACCACATCTGTGACTCCGTGCAGCTCATCCGCCAAGCCTGAAATATAAACCCGGGTTTTGGCGACGATATTATCGCCTTCGTGACACGTCAGTTTTGCTTTTTCGGCCAGGTCAGCACTAATAGCCGAATTGCTTTCCACCTCTTTAACCGTAACGCTGAGCTCATTAATGGCGGTGGCCACCTGTGAAGTGCGATCTCGTTGAAACAGACAGTTGTCACCTGTGCTCTTTGCCAGTTCTGCGGTGGCTTTAGTGGATATGGTCAGCGCTTTTGAGTTTTGCTGTAGATTAATCACCGCATTTTTTACCCCTTTCAGGAACGCATCAAAGCTGCTGGCAATTTGTGCCAGTTCATCCTTGCCTTTTAATCCTATTTGTTCTGACACCGACATAGTGCTTGCGGCTCTGGCCATGGATTCCCTGATATGCCCCACCCGAATGCGCAACTTATTGGCAATAAAAAAACAAATCAATACACAAAATAAAAGCGACAACCCGAGAATCAGCACTGTGCTGCGCAAAGATTTCTCGTATGCTTCGGTACTTTCAGCGTTCAGTTTTTTAGCCTGTTGCAGTAAGGTATCCAGGATGTCGTTGTTGGCTTTGCGCATCGCAATATAGGAACTGGCGTATTGTCGATAATAACCACTGGCTGCTTCCATATTTTCTCTGGACAAGGCATCCAACATTGGATTTAGCTCCGTCACCACCATATTTTCGAAAATATCTGTCAGTGCAAGCGCCTTCTGTTTGAGCCTCTCATCCACCTGAGTTTCCACGGCTCTTGCCAGTTCTTTACGCATGATGGGAATGTCTTCTATTTTAGTTTCTTCAACCCGGGTATGAATGCCTCTTGCATCTTTAAGTGGCGTCATTTGTAAGAACATCATATCTATTCCCACCCGCATACGTGGGATCCTTGATGCAATTGTAGCAACAGCCCGCATCGGCTCAGCGGTATTCAGATACAATTGCTCAGTATGGTGAATTAGCCGGGATTGATAGACTGCACCAATCACTCCAATGCCCAGCATGGCAGCACAAGGAATCAATATGGCCAATAACAACTGATTTCGAATGGTAATGTTGGATAAATTCATGGACACCTCACAACCTATACTAAAAATTGCAAATACCAGAGCCTGTTAAGTTTTGATTGTTTGTAAAGCGCTGCTCTCAACAGAGAAAAAACAGCGCCCAACACTCACTAACTAACGGCTAAACAGAGCAGCACCAGGGCTGCCGCCGAGAAGATAAACCACAAGGGCAATACAAACTTGAACCAACGTGTCCATGAAATGCCCGCCGTGGCCAGATAAGCCAACAAAGTGCCAGAGGTGGGGGTCAGCAAATTGGTAATGCCGTTACCAAATAAAAACGCTGTGACGGTTTGCTGAGAAGTAACACCAGAAAGTTGCCCCAAAGGGCTCAGAATTGGAATACTTACGGCCGCCTGTCCGGATGTTGATGGGATCAACACATCCAGTAATAACTGGCTAACAAACATACCGGTAACAGCGGCGTATTTATTCCCTTCGCCAATGAAGCCAGACATCCAGTTCACTATGGTATCCAACACATAAGCATCACTGAGCACGATTGCCACTGCCGAAGCTACACCAATTAAAAAACTGGCTAACAGCACTTTTTTCATGCCCTCAACAAACACTTGGGCCGCTTCCGATGGCTTGTAACCACTGATCAGCGCCAAAAGAATACTGATCAGAATGTAGTAACTGGTGATTTCCTGATGCTTCCACTGCCATTGATTGGAGGCGATGGCCAAAAAGATAATGCTGATAAACATCACTGCCAACATCAACACATGGCGAAACGGAATGGTAAAATGAGGGGTATCTATACTTATCTGAGAAGCTGAATTAGCTTTGCGCAATTTATAGATCATAAAGCCAACACCCAGCACCAGAAACACCACAAAATATATGCTGCGCTGCATTGCACCGCTAAAAATGGGCAACCCCACCAGTGGTTGTGCAATCGTGAGTGGCAGCGGATTCAGAATAGACGCGATGTAACCCACTTTGACTGAAATAGTCAAAATGGCAAAACCGTATATGGGATCCAGCCCAACCTTTCTGGACAGCGCCACCATAATGGGGATCACTAACAAATACTCAGATGCCAGCCCCAGCATGGTGCTGCCAAAACTAAAAACCGTCATCAAAATGATGGTCAGCGCAAATATGTTGCCCTTAACCAGTCCGATAAGCTTGTGTAAACCGTTATCAATAGCGCCTGATGATGTGAGAATGCCAAACATGCCGCCAATCACTAACACCATGAAGATAAGTCCGGAAGCCTTATCCAGCCCTTTGGGTATAGCCTGTAACAGATCGGCAACACTGGCCGGAGTAGCGCCCTCAATTTCCTCTTTATCCCTCACCGACAATAAATGGCTTAAGGAGGTATCTTTTTCAATGAGCTGAAAGGTGCCGGGAATAACCACCTTACCATCGCGTTGATAGCTCCCCGAGTTCACCAGGTAAGTGAGCGCACCGGCAATAAGTAAAATAAATAACAGAATAACCAGCGGATTTCCTTTTACAGAAGGCTCCTTTGCTACCTGACTGTCAGTATCAACGGCACTTTGACTTTTCATTAGGGAAATCTCACTCATATCAATACACCCACCCGGGATATTTAAAACAACTATCTAAAATCACAAAACGAAACTTTGCGGATGGGTTTAAAATAACCCACCCGCCGTGGTTTCGGCTTTAAAAGCGATAACTCACCTTGGTATACATAAATCGACCAATGGCGTTGTAAGTGTTTTGATCAAAATTAATGTTGGCATTGGTTCTGGATGTAGGTGGTTGTTTATCACCGATATTGTTCACCCCTACAGTCCACGTCCATTGCTCATCAAACTCATATACAGCATTAATGTTGTGATACACAGTAGTACCTATGTGCAGCTCCTCACCCTGGAAGGTTTCTGTTGTATCACCGATATGGCGCAGCGAGTAAGCTAACGTCATAGGCCCTCTCTCATATCTTGTCGAGAATGAACTGCGCCATTCAGGATAAGCTTCGCGGCTGCGCGCTTGCCCCAACTTGTCATCCACCACGGTTGAACCATCAGACAGTACCGAGGTTTCTTCATAAGTGCTTAATTTTGAAATGGTTAAACTGAAATCCCAGTCACCCTGCCAGAATGAATCGGTATAGCGGATCACGCTATCCACTCCAGCCACTTTGAGGCTGTTCAGGTTGATAGGACCGTCGATAATTTCCAAGATTTCGCCACTGCCATCACGGGTAATTGAGTCACAGGCCCGCCCGGTATTAGCACAGGTATCCAGAATGCTTTGTGCCCCCACAGTGGTAATAGAGTTATCGATTTCAATATCAAACCAATCCAGGGTAATGCTAAAACCGTCAATTGACGCCGGTTCGTAAACGATACCATAGGAAATGTTTTCTGACGTTTCAGGTTGCAGTAAACGATTGCCCCCGGTTCTTAATTGCACGTTGGAATCGGGCTGAACATAGGAAGCGGGTACACCTGCACACCCCACCGAGGAATTATTGCCGGAGCACGGATCAATTACCGCAGAAAAAGTAAAGCGCTCTCCTTCATATAACTCAAGAATTGACGGTGCTCTAAACCCCTCAGCCCAGGTGGCACGCAAAGAGACATCTTCGACGGGCTTGTATTGAATACCCGCTTTACTGTTCGTCGTGCTACCAAAGGTACTGTAGTCTGAATATCGGGTAGCAACAGATAACTCTAAATACTCTGCCATGGTAACTTCGCGCAATAAAGGGATCGCCAGTTCGACATAGGCCTCTTTCAGATTGTAACTGCCATCTGTGCCGTAGCGCGGCGATGAGGAGGTAGTTCGGTAAGTGTTGAGTAAAGGCGCATCATTAATTGTGCTGTCAGGGGTATCCACCCCTTCTTCCCGACGGTATTCGATACCGGCCGCCAGAGCCACTTCACCGGCGGGTAACTCAAACAACACACCTGAGATGTTAGCGGTAAAATCCAGTTGTTTTGCTTCGTTCTCGTCTCTTCCGGTAAAGTTGATGTAATCAATCACTTCATCAGACAACGGGTTAAACAAATTAATCGGTACACAACCCTGGGCCAAACTGCCTACATCAACATCAAAAGCAGATGCGTCACAGGCTTGTAAACCCAATGCCAGTTTATCTAAATGCAATTGATTGTATGAAGTAAACTCACCTTTGTTACTGGCCACCGACAAAAACGCATCCCAACTCCAGAAATCGCCCAGGTCCACCTCACCTTCAAGGCCAACACCAAAACGCAGCGTTTCCACAACCTGTGCATTAACCCGATAATCATTTTCAGTGATAAAGGAAGTATGCTGAAAATCACTGCCACTAAACTCCACACCAAATGGATTAACCAGCGGATTGTTAGGGATAGAAAATCCTCTGGAGCCTCTTACCACAGATAACACAGGGGAAAACTGCTGGTCAGATTCGCGACGATTGTACAGTGCTTCGACGCGCATTTCGGTGCTGTCAAAGGGTATGATGGCTTGCAGGTAAGTAGAGAACAACTCCTGTGGCCCTACTACGTAGTTATTATCGTAGCGATTGTAGGTGTCACCAGAAGTGGCCGCACGCCAGGAGTCCAGGTCACTGCCATCCTGACCAGCGTTTCTGGTGATCCCAAGTGTCGGAATCTCGAAATCTAATACTGATGCTAAATTAGCTTCTCTGAAAAGCCCTTCTGGTGTTCCAGATGATAAACCGTTAAGAGGAACTGCTGTTAATTCCCGAGCTTGAGTGTAAACCGGCTCACTGTCTGAATAGCTCATCGAAAAGAGTACATTGGCATCACCGATGTCATTGCCCCAGAGCATATCCAGGTTCAGCGTTTCTTTGTCACCATGACTGGTTTCGCCATAATAAGCTGATATCTCGGCTCCCACATATTCATCATGGGTGTAAATGTTCATTACGCCGGCAATAGCGTCCGCACCGTAAATTGCGGTAGCGCCGTCTTGCAACACTTCAACCCGCTTTACAATCGCCTTAGGAATGGTATTTAAATCAACAAAATCCCTAAAACCCCGGGTACCGGCACCATTTACCCATCGGTGGCCATTTACCAGAATCAGCGAGCGGTTTTCACCTAAACTACGCAAATTCAAACTACTTGAACCATGACTGGTGCCCGCTGAACCATTGCCGTTCAGACTGGCACCCACTGAGGGTAACTCCTGCAGAATTTCTCCCAGAGAAACAACACCTTTTTGATTCAAATCTTTCAGCGAAATATCCTGCACAGGACTGGGTGAGTCACTACTTCTTTTGATGCGGCTTCCTGTCACCTGAACCCGCTCTGGTGCATCTTCATGGTTTTGACCATGCTCAGCAGCAGAAGTACTTTCCTGAGCGAATACGCTGTTGTTTAATCCCAGCAAAATACTCAGGGCAATGATACTCAACCGAGGTTTACGTACATTCATTTTCTAACTCCGATTTGGTTGTGTTGTTTTTCTGTTCGTTTCACCGATTAAACCGAATATAGAAAACGCAAAAACCTCATGCAATAAAATTAATTTACATCATAACTTGATAACTTTTTGTTATACACGAAAAGTCAGTGAGCTTAAGCCAACCTCACTAATTAAGGATAACAACTACCCACGACCTCCATACCGGCCTCTCGTTCAACATTGAAATTCAACTTACACTACCGATAACTTTTTATCATAAATCAATCAATATAAATCATATTATTGAATAGAAATATGACAGGGCTAACCTAAATAGTACGATTAACAACCAGTGTTTTTCTTTATTAAAAATACTGGCATAAACGCAGTTATCGGCACTGAAAAAGCAACCATTGCAGGCCACAACAATAACCTGACAACGCACAGTGTGGAATGACTAAAACACCTGAATAAGGTGGCGTAAGACATTTTAGTTAGGTAGTAGCAAATGGAAAATAGTGTTATTCAAGACAGTGGTAATCCCCAATTTAACGAGGGGATGAAAAGCTTTGCAATCATCCAACCTGAAACTGATGAATCTGTCATTCCGCTGCTTATTGACAGTCCACACAGTGGCCGTGTTTTACCCGACAACTTTAAAACCAGTGCCTCTAACAACGCACTGTTATCCGGATGGGACGCCTGGATAGATGAGCTATTTGGTGATTGTAGCTATTTTGGCGCCACCCTTATCCATCAACACATATCCAGAATGGTGATTGATTTAAATCGCAAGTACGACGATATTAATCCTGAATTACTCAGCGACAACGCTGCAACAAGTGGACTGGCTATTAACCCTAGCGCATACAGCACAAGAGGCATGGGACTTATCCGTCAATTTGCATTGCCTGGCATTCCTGTCAGTGAGGGAAAGCTGTCCGCTCAGGAAGTAAAAAGCAGAATTGATGACTATTACTTCCCCTATCACAACGCGATAGAAAGCAAACTAACCAACTTCAGGCAACGATTTGGTGCTGCCTGGCATATTGATTGCCACTCCATGAAATCCATTGGCAATGCCATGAATATTGATGCGGGCCTGCCGCGTGCAGATATTGTGCTTAGCGACAGAGACGGCGCTACGGGTGATCCAGCGCTGATGAATTTAATGGCTTACCACTTTCGTGACCTGGGTTATCAGGTTGCATTAAATAACCCCTACAAAGGTGGCTACCTGGTACAAGCCTATTCTGATCCCCAAAACCGTATTTATTCAATGCAAATTGAATTAAACCGGGCCCTGTACATGAACGAACAAGCGTTCAGCAAGAAGACAGAGTACGAAGCTCTCAAAGCTGATATCAATAACGTTTTACAGCAAGCTGCAAACTATATAAAACAGGCAATATCATAGCAATGTCACTCGTAAACCGATTAATAAGTGCAGTTATGCTTTTGCTCGCCTTCACTGCGAGTGCCAACCAGAAGGACATTACTTTTGCCTTCTCAGAGCAGCCCCCCTATGTAGTGCTAGACAAAAACGGATACCCCTCCGGAGACTATGTTGAGCTGGCAATGGCAGTAGCGAAATCACTGAAACTCAACTTCGGGTTCTGGAGTTGCCCTTTTGAACGCTGCCTTGAGCTCATAAAAAATGCAAAAGCAGACATTATGATTGGCCTCGAAAAACACCCGGAAATGCAGCGCTATATGAGTTTTATCGCATTTTCAGATAGCCCCTCTGAAACCCTGTATGCATATTATCAAAAAAGCTCACAGCCCTTTTCTCTATACCTTGACGATTATCTTGAAGTAAGGCCAAGAAACCTGCCAGGCGGAGCACTGTATTTTCATCATAATGGTAATAATATCAGCTATTACAAAAGCCTCAGCGCCACCACCATTCCTCAATACTTCAGGTTACTGGCTTCCGGCAAAATAGACATGATAGTCAGCGCCAAAAGCATAGGTGATTATCTGTTAAAACAACCTTTGGCAACACAGGATGTATACGCGTTCCCAATCAGTAACGCCACCTGGCAAACTGTGCCGATGATAGGCATAGCCCGTAATTCGCCACTTCATCAGCAAATGCCGGATCTGCAAGAGCAGTTTAACAGACTACGTTCTAAAACCGTTGCGAAGAATGATTTTGCTTATGCTGATATAGGTCAGTAGCATCCGGTATTATTTCGTTGCTGGACGCAGGCATATCACTTAACATCGGCAAAGGCTTTAAGCAAGTACACCAGATAAGCAGAGCGAATCACGAGACTTTCATGAAACTAAACAGCAACTTAAACCTCAAAAGTCTGGAAGCCTTTACCACAATCGTAGAAACGGGTTCGGCAACTGAAGCGGCGCGTGTTCTGGGTTTAACGCAACCTGGTATCAGCCGGCAACTGGCCAGCCTGGAGGAAGTTGTGGGGTTTCAGTTGTTTTATCGCGAAAAGAGTCGCTTACTGCCCACCGAAGAAGCCCATATTCTCTATCAGGAAGTCACCTTATTCCTCAATGGTGCCAACCGCCTGACAGAGCTGGCGCACAATCTGTTTTTCTCCAACTCGGGAACCTTGAGAATTGTTGCTCCCAGCTCCTTTATCACCGGTCCGCTGCAAGACATAATCGCGAAGTTCATTGTGAATAACCCAATGGTAAAGTTTGTACTAGATACACAAAGCCCGGCCTCCGCCAGAGAGCTAATAGCCAGACGCTCGGTAGATTGTGGTTTTGTACAATTACCCGAAGAACACCCCGGCATAAAGACCGAACCATTAATCGAAAGTAAGGCGGTTTGTGTATTGTCAAAAGACCATCCACTGGCCAGCCTGGAAAAGATCTCCATTGAAAATCTGCGGGGCCAAAACCTGATCGTACTGGGCAAAGGCAGAAGCTCGCGGGAACGCATCGACGTGGAATTCAGAAAGCTCAATGCCCGCATGAAAATCATCCTGGAAGCACACACTGTCGCCGTCGCCTGTAGCTTCGCCAAAAAAGACTTGGGTATTGCCCTGGTCAATGAACTACTGGCACAGCAATACCTGAATGACGACCTCGTAGCCCGTCCCTTGCTGCCCACCATCAAATACAGCTACGGCTTCGCTACTTCTGAACAAGGTAAAATGAGCCGCCTTACCGAATCATTTTTAAAATTCTGCCAGTCGGAGTTTAAGCAACAATAACCAGCAACCTTATTTAACTGCATAACAACAGGCAATCAGATTTGGTTGCATGATTGTTATACCTATTTACTCCGCAGCAGTGCTCCCACGCTCCCAGATATTCCTATCCAAAACCACTGATACTCAATTTGGCAAAGTGCCATATAGTAAACTGTAATTTGCGATATTTAGTGGCGACCCACGTCACAAAAGGTATTTATTTTTACCAACACAATGCGTATCTTGAACTTCCGTTTAAGTTGTCACCAGTTAAAAAAGGATTTTTTGCAATGATAGATTCAACCAGCACGACATCAGAAAAACCAAATAAGCCAATAACCCGATTCAGGTTAATTAAGCACAAAGAAGTACTTATTCCACTGATAACGGCAGTGCTTGCTACCTATATTCATTTTTGGGGATATGCCTATCTGAAAGGAAAGCTGCAAATGGTCGGACTGGGTGATATTGAAATTCAGTTGTCCATTTTGGAATCTGTGTATCAGGCATCACTGTCCTTCAGGGATATCGTCAAGGGAGTGATAGGGATTGAGTTATCTACAGTACTCCTGACACTTCTTGGCGTTATATCTGCTTTTTTAGTTTATGCCTTAATGTTTTCTTTAGGTGATTTCATTGGTGATTTTATCAAGGAAAAGCAAAAACAAGAGCCAATAAATACTGATGGTAGCAACGGCATAATTAAGGCCATGAAAACAGGAACGACAAAGAGTTTCGAGGTTTGCGCAGTCTTTGTCATTCTGGTCTTTTTATTCTTTGTTTTTTCCTCAACAAGCTCTCTGCTCTTAAACATCCCCAGAAGCATCGGACAAGCAACAGGCAAAGCCTTAATAGAAAACCCGGTATGCAAACCCGTGCCATGGAAGGAAATGGAAAAAGACAGATTAATCTCCTGCACCCGACTCAAAACACAAGATGGAGAACAACACTCAGGTGTGATTATTTTTAAAAACAATCAATACACTATCCTGGTTTCTAATCAGAAAAGTTTATTGCTGGGCCCTCAAAATAAAATTATTGCCTGGTCTGAAGTTTTTGAGCGCCCTGACAAAACTGAATGAAGCAATAGACAGCACCGTTGGAGCACTCCTAAGTGCGTAGTGAGCAAGCATCCCACTTCATTTGGTTTTTCAAATCACATTTTGATTTGATTAGGACAGTTAATCGCATCACAAAATGATGCGATTAGCTGACCTACCCACTATCAACGACTAAAACAAACGCAATAAAAAACCAGGGCTAAATGGCCCTGGTTTTAAAATGGCTTTGAAGTAGCGTTTTGGTCACTACCACACAATTGTAAATTATCGCTTATGAGAATCTGTGTGTTTCACTTCTTCAGGTTTATATTTATCTCATAAATAGAGCGGAATACCGCCCGCCTCCACGCGCTTCATTTCAGCAATAACGTAAGGCCAAAATGTTTGGCTTACCTTTCAAACCAATAAGCTAATTCGTTAGTCAGTCAAAAGTTTTAATTAAGCAACACAAACTTCATTCGAAACTGACAAACGGTTGCCAAAATCGTTTTGTATTTAATGCCTTTCTTGTCGCCCAACCGTAATATAGTTCCAAACTTCTCGTACACTTCTCGCTTAATTGATTTGCTAAAAACCTACTGTTACTTACTGATATCAGAATCAATATTTTTAACTCTAGCTTGATGCTTTTCGGGGGCGAGGTTGCTAGACAAAATCCCTACAAAAACCACATTTCTGTCACGTTTGAGGTAATAAAATACATGTTTACCGTCGGGGAAACGGTAAGCGTTGCTGGAAACTTCTTCAATCAACAATCCGGATTCAGGATTATTTGCCAAGGATTGCATCCGGTTGCGCAAAATTTCCTTGTATTTTAACCACTGGGGCTTACCCCACTTTCTAATTGTGTATTGGCGAATTGATTCTAAATCCCGCCGGGCATGGCCTCGCAGTAAAAAAGGGATGTCTCCCACTAGTCGTATTTCCCGGAATCTAACTCATCCAGAAAACGATTACCTTCCTGCAAATCATCTTCATCAATATTCTCAAAGCGAGATTTTACCAACTCCATCTTTAATGTTTCCATGCGCTCGTACTCCGCAGTTGAGAGGACAACTGCGACTGCAGTTCCGTTCTTTTTAATCTCTACCGGCTCAGATTGTACTTTTAGAAGCATCTTACCGAAGTTGGTTTTGGCCTCGTTAGCATTTAAGGTAAACATAGAAAAACTCCTAATAGGATTTCCACCATATTACCTCACAACACGAAAAGTTCAAATCGAACGATTCAACCGAAGTTATATTTGTAAATTTGGTGACTCATCATTGGTGACTATTAGTTTATTCCGGTTAATTAAATCACCTTTTGATGCAATTAGCTGCCCTACCCGCTAACTACGACTAAAACAAACGCAATAAAAAACCAGGGCTAAATGGCCCTGGTTTTGGGAAGATTTCGAATAAGCGAATCGCTTATTCTTCTCTGTACGTCTCTACACTCGGGCAGCTACATACCAGGTTTCTGTCACCGAATACGTCGTCGATGCGGTTTACCGTTGGCCAGAACTTGTTGCGGGCCACGGCTTCGGCTGGGTAAGCAGCCAGCTGTCGGTCGTAGCTGCGGTTCCAGTTACTGTCGCAGATGTCGGCCAGGGTGTGTGGTGCATTGTGCAGTGGGTTGTCGATGGCATCCCACTCGCCGCTTTCTACTTTGGCGATTTCTTCGCGGATGCTGATCATGGCATCGCAAAAACGGTCCAGTTCCGCTTTGGCTTCAGATTCAGTGGGCTCAATCATCAGCGTACCCGCTACCGGAAAGCTCATAGTTGGCGCGTGGAAGCCGTAGTCATTTAAGCGTTTGGCCACATCCATTTCAGTCACACCGCTGGCTTCTTTCAGCGGACGCAAATCAATAATACATTCGTGGGCTACGCGGTCGTTGCGGCCACGATACAAGACTTCGTAATGTCCGGTAAGGCGTTTGGCGATGTAGTTAGCGTTAAGCATTGCCATTTCAGTGGCTTTTTTCAGGCCTTCGCTACCCATCATCTGAATGTACATATAGCTGATTGGCAGAATTGATGCACTACCCCATGGCGCTGCCGAAACGGCACCGTTGCCTTTATTGCCTTCTACCACATTGATTACGGCGTGGTCTGGCAAGAATGGCGCTAAATGGGATTTAACACCTATAGGTCCCATACCTGGGCCGCCACCACCGTGTGGAATACAGAAGGTTTTGTGCAGGTTTAAGTGGGAAACATCTGAGCCAATCAGACCAGGCGAAGTAATACCTACCTGGGCGTTCATGTTGGCTCCGTCCATATAAACCTGACCACCGTGCTGGTGCACGATGTCGCAGATTTCTTTGATGGTTTCTTCGTAAACACCGTGAGTAGACGGGTATGTCACCATAATACAGGACAGGTTTTCGCTGACCTCTTCGGCTTTGGCCTTCAGGTCTGCCATGTCGATATTACCGTTCTTATCACAGTCAACCACCACTACTTTCAGGCCAACCATGTTGGCAGACGCTGGGTTAGTGCCGTGTGCTGAGCTTGGAATTAAGCAAATGTCACGGTGAGCATCACCACGGCTTTGATGATACTTTTGAATCGCTATCAAACCAGCGTATTCGCCCTGAGCACCGGAATTTGGTTGCATACACAGGTTGTCGTAACCAGTGATTTCAATCAGCCAGTTGCTCAATTCGGTGATCATCTCCTGATAACCCTGAGTCTGATCGACAGGGGCAAATGGGTGAACGCTACCAAACTCAGGCCAGGTAACCGGGATCATTTCGGCAGTGGCGTTCAACTTCATGGTACATGAGCCCAGTGAAATCATAGAATGGTTCAACGCCAGGTCTTTGTTTTCCAGTGACTTGATGTAACGCAGCATTTCAGTTTCTGAGTGATACTGATTAAAGACTTCGTGGGTCAGGATATCGCTGGTACGCTTCAGCGCTTCAGGAATTGATTTGCTACCCTGAGACACAATGCGTGCATCCAGTGCGCCCACTTCCAGACCGTGATTTTCACCACAGAATACGTTGAACAGATCTTCCACGTGACGGCGAGTGGTGGTTTCATCAAAACTCACACCCAAAGCGCCGTCTACGTCGGTTCTTAAGTTAATACCGGCATTTAACGCGTTAGCAATAATGCTGGCTTTTTGCTCTTCGCTGACGTTAACACTGATGGTGTCAAACCAGGTGTCATTGCGCAGCCCGAAACCTTTTTGAGTTAAACCTTCAGCCAGAATGTCAGCAAAGCGATGAGTACGGTTGGCGATAGTTTTCAGGCCTTCCGGACCGTGGTATACCGCATAAAACGACGCCATGTTGGCTAACAATACCTGTGCTGTACAGATGTTAGAGTTAGCTTTTTCGCGACGGATGTGTTGCTCGCGGGTTTGCAGCGCCATACGCAGTGCGGGACGACCGCGGGTATCTTTAGAAACACCGATAATACGGCCCGGCAGTGAGCGCTTGTGTTTGTCACTGGTGGCAAAAAATGCGGCGTGTGGACCGCCATAGCCCATAGGTACACCAAAACGCTGTGCTGAACCTAACACAACATCAGCACCGAGCTCGCCAGGCGCTTTCAGCAGTACCAAACTCATGATATCCGCAGCAACTGCCACGATACCTTTATTGGCCTGAACGGCAGCAATCAGGCTGGATAAATCGGTAATTTCACCAGTGGTGCCGGGATATTGTAATAAGGCACCGAAATAATCACCGTCAGCGGCTTTTTCAGCAGCGGCGATTTCCACTTCAAAACCGAACATTTCAGCACGGGCGCAAACTACGTCGATAGTTTGCGGATGCACGTTGTCAGCAATAAAGTAGGTATTAGATTTTTTGTTTTTGGAAACACGTTTAGCCAGTGCCATCGCTTCAGCTGCGGCAGTCGCTTCGTCCAGCAGTGACGCAGAAGCCAGCTCAAGCCCCGTTAAGTCGATGGTAAGTTGTTGGAAGTTTAACAGTGCTTCTAAACGGCCCTGGGCGATTTCTGGCTGGTAAGGCGTATAAGCGGTATACCAACCTGGATTTTCCAGTACGTTGCGCAAAATAACGTTGGGTACCTGCACATCACTGTAACCCATACCGATGTGAGAGCGGAAAAGTTTGTTCTTTTTAGCGACCTGCTTGAGGTTAGCCAACGCCTGCGCTTCGGTTATCGCCTTGCCCACGTCCATGGGTTCAGGTAAACGGATCGAACCGGGCACCGTTTGTTGCATCAAATCGTCCAATGACTCTGCACCTACCGTGGCCAGCATTTCGGCGGTTTCAGCCTCGCTCGGGCCAATGTGGCGGCGAATAAAATCTTCGGTTTGTTCTAATTGAGATAATGAGAGAGATTGCTCAGACATGATGCTACTTCAGTTTCCTATGGGTCAGACCCGTTTTGTTAAAGTTTCAAATTTGAAGGTCAGAGCCATTTAAAAAGTAGCTCTGACCTTGTCATTCTTTTACGCGCTTACTAAGAAAAAGGGCCAGAGATGTTTAAAAACGGCTCTGACCCCATAATCACTTGACGATTAATCTTCGTCGATGCTGGCTTCGTAGCCTTCGGCATCCATCAGGTTTTCCACTTCAGCTTCGTCTTCGGCTTTGATTTTGTATAACCAGCCGTCGCCGTACGGGTCAGAGTTAACCAGCTCTGGAGAATCTTCCAGGTCTTCATTAACCGCTACGATTTCGCCGCTGATTGGTGCGTATACGTCAGAAGCCGCTTTTACAGATTCAGCTACCGCAACGTCGTCACCAGTGCTGACTTCGTCGCCCACATCTGGCAGATCGACAAATACCATATCACCCAATAATTCCTGGGCGTGCTCAGTGATACCCACAGTGAAGACACCATTACCTTCAGGGCGAACCCACTCGTGAGTAGTGGCATAACGTAATTCAGCAGGAATGTTACTCATTGTTTTTCCTCGGATAGTTCTTTAATAATTTGATGAATTAATCGGTTCTATAACGGTTCAGTTTAGCAAAAGTTAAATTATAAAACTGACTTACCGTTGCGCACAAAACTGGGTTTAACCACATTTACTGTAACCCACTTTTTGCGCATTTCCACTTCAACTGTGTCGCCAACGGTTTTAGGTACACGTGCCATCGCAATACTGTGCCCTAAAGTAGGTGAAAATGTACCTGAGGTAATAACGCCCTCACCGCCTTCGGCTTTTACTTTTAAGCCTGCCCGCAGCACGCCTTTTTCAGTCATCACCAGGCCCACCAGCTTTTCGTTACCGGTTGCTTTTAATTCGGTTAACGCTGCTCGACCTACAAAATCACGGTCTTCCGGTTCCCAGGTAACTGTCCAGCCCATGTTAGCGGCAAGAGGAGAAATGGTTTCGTCCATATCCTGACCATACAGATTCATGCCCGCTTCCAGACGCAAGGTATCACGCGCCCCCAAACCACAAGGTTTTACACCTGCCGCTAAAAGCTTGTCCCACAATGCTGCGGCCTGGTCTTCAGACACAATAATTTCGTAGCCAGCTTCGCCGGTGTAACCCGTAGTAGCAATAAATAAGTCTTCAGCCTGAACACCGAAAAACATTTTCATGCCTTCGACGGCTGCTTTTTGCTCATCAGATAAAATGCTGCCCACTTTTGCTTTGGCGTTTGGCCCCTGCACCGCGATCATCGCCAGCTCAGGACGCTCAGTGATAGATACGTCGAAACCTTCAGCGTACTTGTTCAGGTGGTTTAAATCTTTTTCTTTGGTAGCAGAGTTAACCACAACGCGATAATCCTGCTCGTTGAAATAATAAACAATCAGGTCGTCTACTACACCGCCCGCTTCGTTAAGCATGCCGCTGTACAACGCTTTACCTGCTACCTGTAATTTATCAACGTCGTGAGTCAACAGATAACGTAGATACGCTTTAGCATCAGCACCTTTTACATCCACGATAGTCATGTGAGATACATCAAACATACCGGCGTCCTGACGCACAGCGTGATGTTCTTCGATTTGTGAACCGTAATTTAGAGGCATTTCCCAACCGTGAAAGTCCACCATCTTAGCGTTGGACTCAAGGTGTTTGGCATGTAGCGGAGTTGTTTGCAGCATGGCTTGTTCTCTCGTTGTATTCTGCTTTGCTTGAGGGCATTTAGTGGCGCAAATTATAGGCGCTTAACCGGCAGGCAACAAATTGCTTTTACAAATACACTCATAATAATTTTAAATGCATTTAAGCCATGACATTTAACTATTTAATAGTTTTAAATCGAATAGTGTTTCAAAAAAGAACAAAAAGCCCAATGTAAGAAGGACTAAGCGCAATTTATTGAAATAAAAATAGTATAGGAGGAATAAACAGGAGCCGGTATTCGTCTATTTTTTAAACGAATAAAAAAGCACGCAAGATAATACGTTAACCAACGTTTTCGATAATTAAGTGACACACTTGCTAACTGCGGGCTTTTTGGCGTCCGGCACAGGCCGGACGTTTTTTCTTTATTAATGGGGTTATTTTTTCGGGAGTAGAGTTGTTGACACTCTTATTCAATTGGCGCTGAACTGAATTGACGCGTTTTGCCCCAGTAACTCCAATGATTCTGAACTGGACCAACTGGTATCCGGAAAAAAGGAAGTACTAAAGCCGCCTTTTCCGTCTCTGGAAACCTGCAACAATCTGTCACCGTGTAACTGATATTGGGTTTCTCTTTCCAACCAGGCGCTGACACTCATCACGATATAAGCCCGGCCTTTACCATTAAACGAGATGCGCGAACGCAGCGGCGTGCCATCTTCTGCTACCGTTACCAAAAACTGCCCTTCAAATTTGTCCACATAGCTTCGTGTTTGTTTGTCATCAATAATGGCTTCCAGTGGCAAATCGAATTGCAGTATGGTTTCGCCTTCTGTCGCTTCATCTGATTCCATCACCCCGACATATTCACTGGTTAATATGGCGCGCTCTAAACTGTTGGCGGCTGAAATCATATTTTGAAAATCAATAGCATCGAGATTTTCCAGGGCCATCATAGTGGGTGTGTTGATCTCTTCGTTTTCAGTTTTTGCCAGTTGTTCTTCTTCTACCTTCACCAGCAAACCCTGGGAGTATCGAACCTGCAAGCCACTGCCGTCATCAGATAAGGCCAGACTGGCCTCGCCGGTTCTGATACGCTGCTCTTTGCCCTCACCTCGAATATTCTCAATCTGATTACTAAATTGTGCATTAATGGGTGTAGTTCCCTGCAATTCGGTAAGGCGCTGTTGTAATAATTCCAGCGAGCTGGCGTGGCTATAAACGCTGAATCCGAACAACGCTATGGCAGCAAAAATGGGCGACTTTTTCATGGGTTCCTTTGATATTTTATTGGCAACGCAACATTAGTGTGGAGCTGAGTGTAAAAGTTCCCTGTTTTTAAAGGAAGCCTCAGGTACAATTGCTAACAATTTTGCCGACTGCCAATCAAGGGTCAGATTTTGCGATGAAACAACTGTCACTGGAAAACCTGCGTACATTTGTGACTGTGGTGGAACTGGATGGCTTTTCCAGAGCCGGTGAGGTTTTGGGGCGCTCTCAGCCTGCGGTGAGCTTGCAGATCAAAAAGCTGGAAGAGCAATTGGGCACCCGGTTGTTTCAAAAACAAGGACAACGTCAGGTGGTGAATCACGCCGGACAAAAACTCTATGAGCTGGCAATTCCTCTGCTTAAACAAAACGATCAGATCTTTCAGTTTTTTGCGCAAAAACCTGTCAGCGGTAACCTGAGACTGGGCATTCCCAGTGAATTCGCCACGCAACTTTTACCCTCTATTATTGGTTCATTCAACAACATGTACCCGGATGTCACGCTGGAAGTGACCTCATCACTTAGCGCCTCGTTATTGCAAAAACACCGCAGCACGCCCTTTGATTTACTCCTGACTATTGCTACCGATACGCAAAATGAGGCCAGTGATTTTACTTTGTCGGATGATCTGGTGTGGGTGGGCTCAGATAAACACCCCAGGAACAGCAATTCTGTAGATTTGGTAGTTGCCCCCGAAGGCTGTCGTTATCGACAACGGCTGTTGGTGGGGCTGACGCAAGCAGGGTTGCACCACCATATCCGCTATACTATTTCAGATATCACCGGCATCAGTGCAGCGATTCAGGAAGGCCTGGGGATCACGGCACTGGCCCGAAGCACCGTACCCAATCACCTCAGTATCATTGAAGATAGCACCTTGCCGCAGTTGGGTAAGATCGCTATTCAGCTTACCGTACGCCAGCAACGTAACAAGGATGCGGTCAATAAACTGGCGGAATTTATTCAAAGCCGCCTTGCCGTAAACCTCAGCCACTAAGCGCATTTACACATTGAATCTCAGGCCATGGATTGTTACGCTACTGCAATAACTATTAGTGTATCAAGATGAGTAACCGAAACCCTCTGGCGCTGGACAACCAGCTTTGCTTTGCCCTGTATTCCACGTCTCTGGCCATGACTCAGGCATATAAACCTTTGCTGGACCCATTGGGACTGACCTATACCCAATACACCATTATGCTGATTTTGTGGGAACAGGATGGCGTCACCTTAAAGTTTGTGGCGGAACGTCTTGGACAGAAATCAGGCTCTCTGACCCCGGTAATTAAAAGAATGGAGTCACAGGGACTGGTTAAACGCATACGCGGAAAAGAAGATGATCGCGCGCTCAGCATCGCACTCACCGAAAACGGTAAACAACTTAGAGAAGATGGATTGGCGGTTAACCGCTGTCTGGCTGAGACTTGCGGTATTTCACTTGAAGAAGTTGCAGCGTTGAAAACACAGCTTCTTGCCCTGAAAGATCGCATAGCAAAAAATTAACTTGCATAATAATTGTTATTGCGATAACTTAAACACGTAAAAGCTCTCCGGAGCTTTTTTATTCAACACATTGTTATCGCAGTAATGTTTATTTAACTAACCTAAATGGCAGGAGATCCCATGAATCCAGTTTATACAACTTCAGCAACTTCAACCGGTGGCCGTGATGGTCAGTCAGTGTCTGAAGACAACCGTTTATCTGTCACCCTGAGCACACCTAAGGAGTTGGGCGGCGCCGGTGGTGACGGTACTAATCCTGAGCAATTATTTGCAGCAGGTTATTCTGCCTGTTTTATTGGCGCCATGAAATTTGTCGCCGGTGCAGAAAAATTGAAATTGCCAGAGGACTTGTCGGTAAAAGCCACCATAGGTATTGGTCAAAATGATAAAGGCGCTGGATTTGCCATTAGCGCAGCCTTGTCTGTCAGCTTGCCAGGAGTAGAAAAAGAAGTGGCGGAAGCATTGATTGCCAAAGCCCACCAGGTTTGCCCATACTCCAATGCCACTCGCGGTAATGTGGATGTGCAGGTAACACTGGCAGCATAAAAGGTAAACCCAAACTACAAAAAAGCGGCGTCGAGAAACTTGTAGAAATACCACTTTTCAAGGTGAAATCAGGTCGCTTATCGTAGTTTGGGCACCTTCATCACGGGAGCAGTATCCCGCCTATTCAGTTTTATTCAGGTCAATTTCACCCTCGCCAGCTTAGCCTGTATTCAATTGAAAGACTGACTGAAAAATAAATAATTTTTTAAAACTACCGATAAGAGAAATATGACAGTCAGTTAACCAAACTTGCAACCAGGAAGGTCTACTGATGAACAAAACCTCACAAAACCTTGCCTTCAGGCGCAATGTTAACGATGTTAAACAGAAATTATCGAGCCTATTCGGGCCTGTTAAAAAGCAGCATCACCGCTCCCATGTTAACGATAAAGGCCCACTATCGAGGCTGGGACGGTTAACTATTTCAACCTTAGGTGAGCTGGCTTTTCGGGTACTGCAACTGGGCGTATGTTGTTTAATGCTGTTGGCATTACTTCGGGTACTAGTCAAGTCGCTGGTATTTCGACAATCAAGTAGATAACGATCTGCTTATTCTGAACCGCCCGTTCGTTGGCCATTGGCATCCAGAATCATCTCTCCGTCTTCTTTGAAGTAAGGCCCTTCTGGCCAGTCGTCTAACAAAGACAACACGGTTTCACTGGGACGGCATAAGCGCACACCCTTTGGAGTCGCTACGATGGGGCGGTTTACCAGTACCGGGTATTCCAGCATGGCTTCCAAAATCACCGCATCTGAAACACTTTCCTCCAGTAAGCCTAACGCTTCTGCCGGAGACTTAGTAGTACGCAGTGCCGTTCGGGGGGTTAACCCGGCGGCGGCAAACAGCGCCTGTAATTGAGGCCGGGTCCAGCCCTGTTGCAGATACTCGACAACAACGGGTTCATAACCTGCGTCATGAATGATTTTAAGTACGTTTCTTGAAGTACCACATTCAGGATTGTGATGAATAACTACCATGAATCCACCTCTGTTTGACTGGGTTTACATATTGCGTTGATTAACTCGCTGCATTAGTTTTTCAGCGGTTTCCACCCGCTCAGAATAGCGATCAACAAAGTAATCTTTATTACCACGCAACAATAAAGTGAACTTCATCAGCTCTTCCATGACATCCACGATGCGATTGTAGTAACTCGACGGTTTCATGCGATCATTATCATCAAATTCTAAAAAGGCTTTTGCCACTGAAGACTGATTGGGAATAGTCACCATGCGCATCCAGCGCCCCAGTTGTCGCAATTGCTGTACGACATTGAAGGATTGTGAGCCACCGCACACCTGCATCACCGCCAGGGTTTTACCCTGCGTGGGGCGCACCGCGCCTAAAGACAAAGGAACCCAGTCAATCTGGCTTTTGAAGATACTGGTCATGGAACCATGACGCTCCGGCGAGCACCACACCTGCCCTTCAGACCAGGTCATCAGCTCTCTTAATTCCTGAACCTTGGGATGATCCACTTCTTCTGTGTCGGTTTGAGGCAAGCCATGGGGATCGAAAATCTTCACTTCTGCGCCAAAGTGCTCAAGAATTCGGGCACATTCAGCAATCACCAGACGGCTAAAAGAACGCTCCCTGAGCGAACCATGCAGCAATAAAAACCTGGGAGGGTGCGGTAAATCGACCGGTTTCACCTGTTCAAATGTTGGGGTTTGCACTTGCGCCATATCCATATTTGGCATGTTTTTATCCGTGATATTCACTATTTAGCTCCCAATTTGGCCAGTTCTGATTTTAAAGTCTCCGGACTATGATTTAGCGCGGCGACTTCGGCCAGCGACAGCACCCGGGTTTTGATCTCTTCGATACAGTTCATAAACGCCTGCTTAATTTCTGCTTCACTGCCCTGCAGTTTTGACGGATCGGATAATCCCCAATGGACTTTTACTGATTTTCCAAACCACACCGGACAACTCTCTCCGGCGGCAGAATCACACACAGTGATCACCACATCAGGCGCAAAATCTTCAAACTCATCCCAGGACTGGCTTTGCAATCCCTCGGTTGCATAGCCAGCTTCGCTAAGATACTTAATAGAAAGAGGATGAACCTCACCAACGGGCTGGCTGCCGGCACTACGGGCTTCAATCAGGCCATGGGCAAGTTCATTGGTTATCGCTTCTGAAAGGATGCTTCGACAGCGATTATGGGTGCAGATATAAAGAATTTTCATAGTTAATCCTGTGGGCAACAATTTATCTGAGATTGCAGGCGTTGCAGACTGGTTGCATAAAAGTCAGGGTTGTCACTGGCTGCCAGTGCCAGTACATCTTTGGCCCAGGAGGCCAGGTTTGGGTGTAACCGGTAATAAACCCATTTACCACGGCGCTCGTCCTGTACAATTTCACAGCGTCGCAGATCTGCCAAATGTCGGGATATCTTGGGTTGCTCCAGATCCAGCGCATGCATCAAATCGCATACGCAAGCCTCTCCCACCTGCTGAATTAACAGCAATGATTTCAGGCGGGTTTCATCCGCAAGGCATTTGAAAAACTTTAATGGATTCATGACTAAACACATATGTTTTTTTACATATATGAATATTCACATATATTGAAACTTGCGTCTACGAAAAATTTTGCAGCAAAGGTCAGCATGTTCTAACGGAACGCGCTTTTATGTGCTGAATTTCTGTCTCATCAATGCCAAGGCTTTGTAAAAACCGGGTATGTGCCTCTGGTTCGGCACGTTCAAATTCCCGATGCCATTGCCACATAGCAGCATCATCCATACCGCAATTGCGTAGAATGGCTACCCACTGCGCTTTACTCATAATTTGCCCTGACTCTCTTAAAGGAGGACTATTTAACATCTCAAGCAGCCGGTGTTGTTGCTGTTTTAACTGGCTTATTTGCTGACTGATGAGTTGGCAGCGCTGCCGTAAGATTTCACTGGTATCGCCCCCTTTCTCCAGCAACAATCTGATTTCATCCAGTTTGAGACCGCTATTCCTGTAATGACAAATCTGCTTTAATCGCGCTCTGTCCCGCTCAGAATACAAGCGATAACCGGCATTGCTTCGCCCCGATGGCGATAACAATCCAATGCGGTCATAGTGAAGCAGTGTCCCTCTGGATAAGCCATGTTCACTGGCCAGTTTGCCTATGCTATACATTCTGCTCCACGTTCTTTTAGATCTGGATAAAGGATGGAATTTCGCGCCTTGTCACTGTGTAACCTGTCAGCCTGATAGTATTGCAGTACTAAGGCTTTGTTATCGTAGATTATATCTGGATTATTCGTCGTAAAATCAGCCCAATTAGTGCCAGGCTTTGTAGTCAAACGACTGGCTATCAATTGCACCATAAACCAGCTTAACGTTTTGTGAAACTTGTCTTTTGCGCCCAGCGACTCGGCATAAGCTTTGATGCCAGTTAACACCTTTTCAGTGGCAACTTCCTGAGGATAACGCTGTAACATCAAAAATGTCAGTCGGATATGACCAAGATGGTCAAATTGCTCTGCAGGCAAACTACAGTTTTGGAATTGTTGAACGAATATCTCTTCGTCCCGGGTAAATTGATAAGGCTGATGCATAGGGTTTTCTCTCAATAAAAACCCTATACTGAACTGTATAGCGGTGATCAGGTAAACTGAAAATAAAGAAATCCGATAAACACCAAGGTAAATGCCCCGGCCATGGGATACTTATAGCGTTTAAACATTTTGCCAGCAGCCGGACCAAAATAATAAACCAGTAGCGCCAGACCAAAATAGCGGATACCGCGAGCCAGGAGTGTGGCGAGCAGGAACAACATGAATGGATATTGCGCTACGCCCGCCCCCAACATTGCCACCTGAAAGGGAATGGGTGTAACACCAACAGCCAGAATATAAACAAAGCCCTGAGCTTCGATGGCGCTGATCACCTGGTTAAAGGTTTGTTTATCGCCAAATAAACGGTAAAGATGTTCAGCCCACTGCTCGTAAAACAGCATTCCCACCAGATAGCCGGTGATGGCACCAATAACACACCCCAGTAAGGCACAAGCTGCCAGCCAGTTTATTTTTTCCCGGTTGTTGTGCATCAAAGGGATCAGAATGGCTTCCAGTGGTACCGGAATTAAAATAGATTCCAGAAACGAAACTAACACCAACACCGGATAAACCATTTTAGAACGCGCTAAAGACAAAAGTTTATCGGCAAGATGAGTATTTACCTGGTTCATAAAATTTCAGAGCCCAAAATCAGCACCTCCAACGAGGTTACGACGCCACCCTGAAGCGACTCACACCACACCATAGCAACAAACACAAACCACCAGCTATAACGCCGACAACCAGAGAATTTATTAAAGATACAAGCCCGGCCCAAAAACCGCTAGTGCCCACTACGCCAGATACAGTTTGCATTAATGCTTCTTCCATGTGATGCAAAAATGGGACATCGTGCACTAAAATACCCCCGCCCACCAAAAACATCGCCAGGGTTCCCACCACAGACAAGGTCTTCATCAAAAAAGGCGCAAAGGCCAATAATCCCCGTCCAATGGCGGTTTTAAGTTTATTGCCCGATTCCAGCAAATACAGTCCTAAATCATCCAGTTTCACAATACCGGCTACAAGACCATATACGCCTACGGTAAATGCCAGCGCCAGCCCACTTAATACCAATATTTGTTGCAGCATTGGCTCATGCTGCACCGTGCCTAACACGATAACAATAATCTCAGCTGACAAGATAAAATCAGTGCGTATTGCCCCTTTAATCTTTTTCTGCTCAAAAGCCTTTAAGCTCTCTGCTGAACTTTTTGCCGCCTGCAATAACGCCTGATCATGCTCTTTGTCCTGCTGAGCGTGGAACAGTTTATGAAAGACTTTTTCAAAGCCTTCAAAACACAAATACAAGCCGCCTATAACCAGCAGTACAATAATAAGCGGTGGATAAAAGGCGCTGATAAGCAGTGCCGAGGGTACCAAAATAAACTTATTAAGGAATGAGCCTTTTGCCACTGCCCACACCACAGGTAATTCCCGCTCGGATTTCACGCCTGATACCTGTTCAGCGTTCAGAGCCAGATCGTCTCCCAGTACACCAGCGGTTTTCTTCGCAGCCATTTTGGACATCACCGCCACGTCATCGAGAATAGTGGCAATATCGTCAATTAACGCTAATAAACTACTTGCTGCCATTGTGTTGTTCCTTTCAGACCTTTACCCAGACCAGCATGAGGTTGTTGGCGGGCATATTAATTATCTCTTTGAGTGTCAGACCCTGTCCCTGAACCCAAGTTTTGAGTTCATCAATATCCCGATAGCCACCGTAACCTTGCGCGATCAGTTGTTGATGAAACGCTCTGTTGCTGTCACTGCTGAACTGGCCCTGCTCAGTGAATGGCCCATATTGACAGAAGACCCCGCCGGACGGTAAATGTTTTGCTACCAGTTGCATTAGCAGCCGGATTTCTTTCTTTTGCATAATATGGGCGGTATTGGCGGAGTAAACAGCATCAAATAAGCGCTCAGGCCATTCATCCTGCCCGATACACAAGGCAACTGGTGGCCTCAAGGTTTCGCAGTGTGCCTCCGCCAGCCAGGCGTTAATACTGGGATGGTTTTCCGGAACGTCAGAGGTTTGCCATATCAGGTGTGGCAGTTCGGGCGCAAAATAACTGGCATGCTGTCCGGTGCCAGAGCCAATTTCCAACAAATGTTGTTTCCCGGCGAGATATGTTTTTAATTGGGTAAGAATGGGAAGGCGATTGTTTTCACAAGCCTGACTAAAGCGTTTTTGCATGGCGGCTGAGGTTTCCCGCTTGATTATTAGATTGCAACTGAGGATAACGCATCAACAGGCACACCACTATGAAATTTAAAATCTTCATCGGGAGAGCTGATCAGTTGTGCCTCCACTTTACCAAAATAGTCGATGCGTTCAGATATATCACACCCGGCAATATCTTCAGCCAGCGTGAGATAATCCTGATAGTGTCGGGCCTCGGAGCGCAACAGGGAAATGTAAAACTCACCCAGGCGCTCATCCACTAAGGGCGCCAGTTTCGCAAAGCGTTCGCAGGATCGGGCTTCGATATAAGCGCCGCATATCAGTTTATCAATAAAGGCATCTGGTTCGTGGTTTTTGGTGTGACTTAACATGCCTTTTGCATAGCGACTTGAACTGACGTACTCATACTCGTATCCCAGATCATGGATGATTTCTAAGACCTGATAAAAGTGGTGTAACTCTTCTTTTATTAGTAACACCATTTTGTCGATAAGCGACTGACTAAAAGGCTTATCGCCTCGGGGCACCATGGATTTGTTGAGACGATTGTGCTCCGCCAGCGTCCGCCAGTCACCTTGTTTGCGATAGGTAAAATCTTCAAAGGGCTTAAGCCAACTTAACAGGGCCTGAGTACTTTCAGGATCCACTGCATATTTACGAATGAGCAACATGGCAGATTGTGCTGCTTTTAACTCGCACACCAGATGATCTAACAAGACGGTATGTAAATTTTCAGGTTTAGTGGCCTCATCCAGCCAGCTTTGCGGAGTTTCACAATGTAAAAAGCCATGAATAGGAGCTAATAACTCTTGGTATTTCTCAAGCATGTCTGCCTCAACGACGCCGCTGTTACACCAATTCAAGAGTTGCTCGACTCTGTGGGAATTGAAATGGTACTTCAGCCCAAATACAAAGGCGGCAACTTTACCTTATGGATTGCTCAATTTCCACCGATGCCCGCACCAGCCCACCATTGGATAAAAACTCACCCAAACCGAATAAACCTGTTGACGATTAAGCTCTGGTCGATGAAAATCTCAACAACCGTTAACATTTTGTTAACGCCATAATAACAAGAGGTTAAAATGGTACTGAATCATTTGTGGGGCATATACGCTCATCCCAAAGAAGAATGGCATACCATCGAAAAACGCCATGAGAGCCTGAAGTTCAGCCTTTCTCACATCGCCATTATTACTTTTATCCCGGCTATAATGGCCTGGTTTTCTGCGAGACACCTTGGCTGGAGTATTGGTGTCGGTGACCGCATCTATCTTAATACCAATGAATCCTTGTTATTGGGAATTATTATTTACTCAGTCTTGCTGGCAGGTATTTTCGGTTTAACTTACATCATTCACTACATGGGTAAGCATTATGATTCCAAACCTACCTGGGCACAATCATTAGAACTGGCCTCATATACCGCTACACCGCTATTTATGTCGGGACTGGCGGCATTTTATCCGGAACTTTGGTTTTTCAGCTTTATTGCCATGGGCGCACTGGCTTACTCTATATACCTGCTTTATGTGGGTACACCGATTATCATGCGCATCCCGGTTGAAGAAGGATTTGTTTACGCCAGCTCAATTGTAACAGCCGCGATTTTACTGCTGGTTGCCACTATGATTGCCACAGTTATTGCGTGGGGATGGTTGTTTCATCCTGTTTATTATTAAACAGCTCACACCGGCCACTTTGCATGGTCGGTGGTAATTTTAATCCAGATACTCCAGCAAAGTATCCAGACCGCCAAAGCGAATTGCCACACTGGCCTGCTGTCGCACTACGGGTTTAGCATGATAAGCCACACCAAAGGCGGCCGCTTGCATCATTACCAGATCATTAGCACCGTCACCTACAGCAATAGTTTGCGCCGCCGGTACGTCGAATTTTTGTGCCAGGCTTTCCAGCGTTTGTGCCTTAACATTAGCATCCACGACGGCACCGATCACTTCGCCGGTCAGTTTACCATCTTCCACTTTCAGCACATTTGATACCGCATCAGCCAGGTTCAGGCGCGCCTTCAGGTAATCAGCAAAAAAAGTAAAACCGCCGGAAGCAATGGCGATTTTCCATTGATGACGATGCAGATGACTGATGAGCTTAGAGACACCTGGCATCAGCGGTAAGCGATCGCGAATACCTTCCAGTAAACTTACATCGACCCCTTTGAGACAAGCAACCCGGTTATACAGGCTCTCCTTGAAATCCAGTTTGCCCTGCATGGCCAGTTCAGTGATCTCGGCAACTTTATCGCCGAGCCCTGCCAGTTTAGCAATTTCGTCGATACACTCCACCGCAATCAGGGTGCTGTCCATATCCATCACCATTAAGCCACCCTGAGTAAGTACCGGTGGTGTATCCACAAGGGCGATTTCAACATGCAACTGGTTGGCAATGTCATCCAGTTTTGCGTTAATGTCAGACTTCGTTCCCGTTACACAGGCTTTGGCAACAACCCCTATACCGGTTGCCCGTGGGCTAATTTGCCATCCGGCAAAGGCCAACTGCGCTGTCAGCGCATTTTGTACTTTCACCAGCTTTTCCAGATTCAACCCTTCGCCTAAAACCACCAGCTTCTGCGACCGGACAGGTAAATTAGGTAAGATTTCGCCGGTGATATCCTGGTATTGCAGTGAATCAGTATTAACTGAGGCTTCTGCAGAAAATTTTAACTGGCTATCAGTCAGGTTATATAGTGTGGTTCTGGCATTGGCCAAAAGCTCTAACAGGTGAAAATCAAAAAGGTTTTGCTGAGACAAATTAGCGAGATACAATTTTTCAGGTCCTGGATAACTTTTTGTGAAATTCTACCCTTTAACCGCCCTAAAGTGATACTCTCAGATTCATAATAAATAAACATGACCCAGAACTAAACAGCCAAAACGCCTATGCCACTGGTAGAAATTCTCAGCGAACAACAACGTAAAAAACGCGTCTGGAAACGGGTATTTAACCTGCTGATCGCAGTGTCACTGTTGCTTGTGGGATTTTATCTGTACGTGGTGGAACGCAACTACCAAACCGAAAAATGGCACGACTGGGTACACATCACCGGCGAGCGGTTGCTCAATCAATATACCGAGTTATTATCGGTGGCCATCAACGACAAAGATAATGAAGCTATCACCACCCTGCTAAACAGCATCGCCAGTCAGGCCGGTGTGATAGAAGTGGTGTTATTTGCGCCTGATGGGCAAGCCGTGTTCAATGAGCAATGGCAACCGGCACAACAGTTGTTATACGACAACCGGGCGCTTTCACCACAAATCTACATTGCTGATTTGATAGTTAATGGCAAACATCAGGGCTTTTTACGTATAACCTTAAGTCGCAAAACACTGATGGCGCAATTACTGCCGGTGATTCAGGCCAATTACCGTCCGTTTGTATTTGCCGCAACCCTGTTGCTGATAATTGGTTTTATTGTGGGCCGTAAATTTACGCTGTGGCGAAACAGAAATTAATAACACGCGCATTCACCTGCTGAGATAACACTGTTAACGCAGAAATAATCGCTCAAAATTGTCTGTTGTTTGCCTGCTTATGCTATCAGCGTCCTGGTTAAACAGCGTTGCCAGAACAGCGGCAATTTCAGGCAAGTACTCCGGCGAATTGCGCAGCCCTTGTTTACCGTGTAAAGGCATAGAAGGCGCATCGGTTTCCAGCAACAAATGCTCCAGCCCCACTGCCAGCAAGGCGTTTCGGGTTTTATTAGCCCGCTCATAGGTGATAGTGCCCCCGACACCTAACTTAAAACCGGCTTTAACATAGCTTTCAGCTTCATAGCTACTACCGGAAAAAGCATGAATAACGCCGGCAACATCAGGATAGCGTTTCAGTAAGCGCAAAATGTCGTTATGGGATCTACGGTGATGCACTATCACCGGCAGGTTAAAGTGTTGCGCCAGTGTCAGGTGTTGCTCAAACACCCGCAATTGCAAAGCCGGTTCAACAGCTATGTGAAAATCCAGTCCGGTTTCACCGATGGCGATGCGTTTAGGATCGCTTTGGGTATCTTGCAGCAGTTGCTCCAGCGCATCCAATTCAGCACAGCTTTGCTCATTGAGAAACCAGGGGTGTAAGCCCAGTGCGTAGTAAAAACCCGCTTGTTGTTGTGCAATTGATTGTAGATGTGAGAAGCGCGAAGCCTGAGTACCAGGCAGCAATAGCCCTGTCAGACCTTTGGCTTGCGCATTGCGCCAAACCTGAGGGCGGTCGGCGTCAAATTCTGCAAAGTCCAGGTGACAGTGACTATCAATCATTTGATAGCCGTTATGGCATCAGACGCTGTTTTTGCCAGTTGCCATCCACCAGATTAAAGCAAATACGGTTGTGCAGACGGTCTGCCCCGCCCTGCCAAAATTCGATTTCATGGGCTTTCACCCGATAACCACCCCAAAATTTTGGTAAGGTTAAATCGCCTTTAGAGAAGCGTTGTTTGGTTTCTTCCAGCTTTTGCAGCAGCATTTGGCGAGAGGATACAGGCCGACTCTGGGCCGATGCCCAGGCTGCCAGTTGGCTGCCTTTAGGTCGGCTTAAGAAGTATTTGGTGGCTTCGGCAATGCCGACTTTCTCTGCGACACCACAGATTTTCACCTGACGCTCCATATAGTGCCAGGGAAAGTGCAGACTGATCTTATTATTGTGGGATAGTTCCTGGGCTTTGCGGCTTTCGAGATTAGTATAAAAAACAAAACCGTCAGTGCTGACGTCTTTCAGCAACACTATACGCTGTGAAGGTTGTCCACTGCTATCTACTGTCGCCACTGTCATGGCCGTTGGGTCGGGAATACCGGCATCAATGGCATTTTGCAGCCACAGCTCAAAGATCTGAAACGGATCCTCACCCAATTCACTGAGATCAGATTGGTTATTGCAATAATCCCGTCGAATATCAGCTAAAGACATGGTGTAACCTCTGTTTAAATCGGCTAATTCTAATTGTCGTCGTATCCTAAACTACGCAAAGCCCGATCATCATCAGACCAATTAGATTTAACTTTAACCCATAATTCCAGAAATACTTTATTATCGAACAGGGATTCCATATCCTGACGGGCTTCCACCCCAATGCGTTTGAGCTGTTGACCGCCCTTGCCAATCACCATTGGCTTTTGCGAATCCCTTTCAACCAAAATCAAGCCATTGATTTGAAATACGCCGTTTTCTGCCATTTTAAACTGTTCAATTTCTACGGTAACAGAATAAGGCAGTTCATCACCGGTAAAGCGCATCAGCTTTTCACGAATAATTTCAGCCGCCATAAAGCGTTGCGAGCGATCTGTAATGTAATCTTCCGGGAAATAATGCTCTGACTCAGGCAGCGTTTTAAATATTTCGCTTCTCAATTCCTCAACCGCAGTGCCTTGTTTGGCAGATACCGGAATAATCTTTTCAAATTTGTACTTTTCCACCAGCTGTTTGAAGTGCGGTAACAGCTCGTCTTTGTCTTTGATTTTGTCGGTTTTATTGACGATTAACCAACATGGCACAAATGAGTGCTTAATTTTTTCCAGCACCATTTCATCATCTTCGGTCCAGCGAGTGCCTTCGACAACGAACAGGATCAAACCCACATCCGTCAACGAGCTGCTGGCGGCGCGATTCATTAGTCGGTTGATGGCGCGTTTTTCGTCCTTGTGCAAACCGGGGGTATCCACAAAAACGGCCTGTTTATTGTCTTCGGTATCAATACCCATGATGCGGTGGCGGGTGGTTTGTGGCTTACGCGAAGTAATACTGATTTTTTGGCCAAGTATTTTATTTAGCAGTGTGGATTTCCCGACATTGGGGCGACCTACAATCGCCACCATGCCGCAATATGTTTCATTCAATTTCTAGCTTCCTGATGACTTTCTGAGCTGCGTCCTGCTCGGCTTTGCGTCTGCTGGCCCCCTCGCCTTCAATCAGGTGATTCAGTTCCTGTACTTTACAGCTCACAAAAAAACGTTGATTGTGGGATTTACCCTTTATCTGAGTGACTTCGTATTCCGGCAACGGTAAATGTTTCGACTGTAAGTATTCCTGCAGGCGGGTTTTGTTGTCTTTAGGGTGGTAGTTAGGATCCAGTTTTTCCAGTTTTTTGTGCAACCATTGCAGTACCACTTCTTCAGACTGCTGCATTCCGGCTTCCAGATAAATGGCGCCGATCAGTGCTTCTACTGCGTCTGACAAGATTGAATCCCGCGAGAAACCACCACTTTTCAGCTCGCCAGGACCCAGCAGGATCACTTCCCCCAGCTCCATTTGACGGGCGATAGTCGCCAAAGTTTCGCCTTTTACCAGGGTAGAGCGCATCCGGGTCAATTTACCTTCAGGCTGCTCCGGGAAACGATTGTACAAATACTTGGCAACAATAAACCCGAGGATTGAGTCACCCAAATACTCCAGACGTTCATTGTGTTCATTGGCGGCACTTCTGTGCGTCAACGCCTGCACCAACAAACTGCGGTCCTGAAACTGATAACCTATTCTTTTGGTCAGTTGATTAAAACGGATATCATCCATTTACTGAATTCCACCTACCCTTTCAAATCTTACGCCGGTAGGCACGAAGCTGGGTAACCAACTGCCTTCCTCGCGTTCGAACTCAAAACTAATCCAGATTGCTACCGCTTTACCTACCAGGTTTTCTTCAGGCACAAATCCCCAGAAACGGCTGTCGCGGCTGTTGTCGCGATTGTCACCCAACACAAAATAATGCCCTTCCGGTACTACCCATTCATTGATGGCGGTTCCGGGTTGGTCAAAATAGGCCATTTCCATCGATGGACGATCCGGATTTTGCAAAACCTGGTGCGTCTTGCCATCAATGGTTTCACTGAATTTGTTCAGACGACTAAAATGAAACTCAAATTCATTGTTGTTTTCAAACTTCAGATCCACAGGCTTCAGAGTACATACATCGCCATCGGCACACGCCTGCTGGATGTAAACGCGTTTATTGCGATACACCACGCGATCACCTGGCAACGCCACTACCCGTTTAATATAGTCCACCATGGGATCTTCCGGGTATTTAAACACCACAATATCACCACGCTCAGGTGTGCCAACGTCGTAAAACTGCTTTCTGGCGACCGGATCTTTCAGACCGTAAGTAAATTTCTCCACCAGGATGAAATCGCCCACTAACAGTGTTGGCATCATCGAGCCGGAAGGGATCTGAAAGGGTTCATACAAAAATGAGCGCAATACCAGCACAAACGCAATCACCGGGAATATCTGCTGAGCTGTATCAACCACCGAAGGAATAGGTGCGATTTGCTTAAGGGTTTCATCGTCGATGGCGTTGCTGGTATTCGCCCGGGCAACGGCCAGTTTCTCTTTGCGTTTAGGTGCCCATAAAAGGGCATCTGCCAACCAGATCAGTCCACTGCCTACCGTCAGTATCACCAGAAATATGGAAAAGTAATTCGCCATCTAACTATCAACCTTTAATACCGCCAGGAAGGCATCCTGCGGCAGCTCAACATTGCCTACCTGCTTCATACGCTTCTTCCCTTCTTTTTGTTTCTGCAACAGCTTCTTCTTACGGCTGACGTCACCGCCATAACATTTCGCTGTTACGTTTTTACGCAACTGTTTTACTGTACTTCTGGCAACAATGTGGTTGCCTATCGCCGCCTGAATGGCAATGTCGAACATCTGTCTTGGGATCAGCTCTTTTAGCTTGTCCACCAGATCACGACCGCGATACTGAGCGTTTTCTTTGTGGGTGATGATCGCTAAGGCATCAACGCGCTCGGCGTTAACCAGAATGTCCAGGCGCACCATATCTGCTTCCTGGAAGCGCTTGAAGTTATAATCCAGTGACGCAAAACCGCGGCTGGTAGATTTCAATCGGTCGAAGAAATCCAGTACCACTTCCGCCATAGGCAAATCATAAGTAACCGCTACCTGATTACCGTGGTACACCATGTTAGTTTGCATACCGCGTTTTTCCACACACAAGGTAATCACGTTACCCAGATACTCCTGTGGTACCAGGATGTTAGCCTCTACGATGGGTTCGCGGATGTTTTGAATGTCGTTCACTGCAGGTAATTTGGAAGGATTATCCACCTGCAATATCTCGCCTCTGGTGGTTTCTACTTCATAGATTACTGTTGGTGCTGTAGTGATAAGGTCCAGATCGTATTCACGCTCCAGTCGTTCCTGAACGATTTCCATGTGCAACATACCCAAGAAACCAATACGGAAACCAAAGCCCAAAGCAGTGGAACTTTCTGGTTCATAGTACAAAGACGCGTCATTCAGGCTCAGCTTTGCCAACGCATCACGGAAATCTTCGTAGTCGTCTGAACTAATGGGGAATACACCAGCGTAGACCTGAGGTTTTACCTTTTTAAACCCTGGTAGTGCTTTATCTGCCGGATTCTTTGCCAGGGTAATGGTATCGCCCACTGGCGCACCGTGAATTTCTTTAATTCCGGCGACAACAAACCCTACTTCGCCGGTTCTTAACACGTCGGTATCTGTGGCTTTTGGCGTAAAGATACCCACTCTGTCTAACTGGTGAACCTGGCCGTTAGACATAATCTTAATTTTATCGCCTTTTTTCAGCTCACCACTGACCACCCGCACTAAAGACACAACCCCCTGATAGTTATCAAACCAGGAATCAATAATTAGTGCTTTTAGCGGACCATCAACGTCACCTTCCGGCGGTGGAATTTGGTTAACAATCACTTCCAGAACTTCATCAATGCCGACGCCGGTTTTCGCTGAGCAGCGCACCGCGTTCATGGCTTCGATACCGACAATATCTTCGATCTCTTTGGCGACTCGTTCAGGATCAGCTTGTGGTAAATCGATTTTATTTAATACCGGCACCACTTCCATATCCATCTCAATGGCAGTGTAACAATTAGCCAGCGTCTGTGCTTCTACGCCCTGTCCGGCATCCACGACCAGTAAGGCACCTTCACAAGCGGCCAATGACCGGGATACTTCATAGGTAAAGTCCACGTGTCCGGGGGTGTCGATGAAGTTTAACTGATAAGTTTCCCCGTTCTGAGCCGTGTAATTCAGGGTCACGCTTTGCGCTTTAATGGTAATGCCGCGCTCTCTTTCTAGGTCCATTGAGTCCAAAACCTGCGCCGCCATTTCGCGCTCAGTCAGGCCGCCACAATGCTGGATAAGACGGTCGGATAACGTGGATTTGCCGTGGTCGATATGGGCAATGATCGAAAAGTTACGAATATGCTTTAGTTGCATTGAATAAAATACTACCTACAAAAAACGTCGGTTTCCGGGGAACGATTCAATAATTTTGACAATCTCAACCCGGAAAAAGTCAATATGGATTTTTTCAGGCGGCGATTTTACTAATTTCCGCTCAGGAAAGCGAACTTAACCGCAAAGAAAGCGTTAAAAATCGTGTCAAAATTGAACAAATTGAGGAATTTACGGTGTCGCGACGAATTTTACCGGGGTTTCGTCCGGTTGGTACACCTGGATAATCTCAGGTTCTCTGATTTCAAAGCGCTGCGTACGAATGCCCTGACGCAACACAATAAACCAGCTGACACAGGCAACAACACAAATTAGTATCAGCCAGATTTCCCCTAAAGCGGGAAACAATGCCGTTAGCAAGGTGGCACTCAGTAGCAAAATAACAATGGGCATAACATAAATTGCAAAAGCCAGTTTCAGCAGCAATGATTCAGGCAGACCTATTTTAACCTGCTGCCCTGGTCGCAACGGATGATGAGTGTGTAACCTGAGATTTTCAGGCTTAGGCGCCAAATAGCGGGCCAGTAAACCAGTGCCGCAGTGGCTGCTTTGTTCGCAATGGTTACAGGTATTCTGCACCCGGGTAGATACCTCTGCAACACCATTGTGATAGCTAACAACCTGAGCGATTTCTTCCTGCATAGTGTAATTCCCGGTTACGAGGAGCGCACAGGGCCAACAGAAGAAGCAATCATATTGGCGGTTTCCGGGGGAATTTTCCCAATTACCGTCACCATAATATTGCCATTGCTGATGGATAGCAGGGTGTCCGAACCATGAAATAGCCAGCCCCCTTCTTTAACGGTGCCATCGTCTTTGCTGATATACACAGAAACATCCACCAGACCATCGCTTAACATCAGGTATTCCACCACGTCCCGTGATGAAACCAGACGACGACGGTCTTTTTGAATAATTTCCATGCCCTTGGGAATAAAGTTTAGTTGCCAGGAAAACTGTAGATCAGGATTGTTTGGTAAATTAGAAATTTCAGGCAGACGGGATTGCTCGATCTTTTCAAAGTATTCGTCAGGCGCTTCGGTCACGTCCAGTGAAGTAACCTGCAATTGCTCCAGCAAGTCCCCCTGAGCGTTATTCACGTCCATTTTGAGCAACAGACCGGTTTCCTGATCCAACCAAAGAGTGGTGTTGTAGCGGCTTCCATCTTCGCTGACGATGCGAATTTGCTGTGCCGCTCGTCCGGATACGCGGGTGCGTCCCACCACCACAAAACTGTAGGCTTCAGCCAGCTTGATCGGCGATTCAAAAAACGTCAGTGGCACCGGGCCATTGATATGGCTGCTCTGCAGACTAAAGGCCACACTGTTGGGTTCAAAGAAACTGACCTTGTCGCCGATGCGAAAAATTTCACTTCCCGGGCCATTTAACTGACTCAGATGCTCCATGGAAATACCATCGACTATGCCGTGTCGCCAGATATAAGGCCGGGTTTCTGCGTTGCCACGGGTAACCACAAACGACAGGGTGAAATTGAGATTGTGTAAGGCATCACGGAATTTTTGCAGCCAGACCTCGGCACTGTTGGCAGGGTAACTTACCCCGTCAATCACCTTTCCCTGTAATGCCATTGCAGGCAAATTAAGCAACAGGGACATGACCAGCAAAATACGAATTAACATTGATTCTCCATGGAGTAGAAATGACAAAGGCCGACAATATCGGCCTTATAGTATATTCGGAACAACTAAGCGTTGACTATAGCTGACAACAGAAAGCTTACTTTGGCTCCTGCTGTTGGCTGTCTTCATCCGTTTCCGCTTCGATTACCGTTTCATCATCGGCGGTTTTCAGCATCATACGTTGTTGATGGTCTGCCAGTAATGCATTGAGCTTACGGCGCTGCTCTGCAACATTCGCTTTAGGCACTGCGCGGTCCTGAGACAAGCTCACCGGTGACATACCGCTTGGAATACCAGAGATTGCTTTTACCGGCGCAATGTTTAAATCAGAATCCTGGGTGGTTTGATTGAACTGCTGATAACCCAGAATCACGGCTACCGCCACCGAAGCGGCTATTGCAAATTGCCCACCCTGACGGAATAAAGGCACAACATTTCCCCAAACAGGTGACTTTTTGTCTTTTTGGGTTTTCAGGTTAGGAGCAACAATCGCCGGCTCGTTTTCAATTGCCTCAGCCACAGCGTCTGCGATGTTCAGATTCAACGAATCTGGTAACTCGCCTCGCAAACCATCTTTGATCAGATGGTAACTCTGCCAACGGGATGCTAATTCAGCGTCGCTCGCCAACTCGTCCAGCAGTTTGCTGTCAGTTTGCTCGCCATCCACCAGGGCAGATAAGTTTTCAATTTTAGACTGCGTCATATTGCCTCTTCGCTTTTATTTTGCTTCCGATATTCCACTGCGCTGTTTTATTCAGTCGCACAATTCTGCCATACCAACCCTAATGGGCGTCAAGTAATGGCTGAATTTCCTTATCTATTGCTTCACGAGCCCGGAAAATTCGCGACCGCACTGTCCCCACCGGACACTGCATTACGCTGGCGATTTCCTCGTAGCTCATGCCTTCAATTTCTCTTAAGGTAATTGCCATTTTTAAATCTTCTGGCAATTGTTCTACCGTACTAAATAAAATCCGTTTAATTTCATCTGAGAGCATTTCCCGTTCAGGGGTTGAATTCTCTCTCAAGGCTTCACTGCCATCGTAAAAGTCTGCTTCCTCTGCGTCAACATCATTTGCAGGCGGTTTACGCCCCTGCGCCACTAAATAATTTTTGGCGCTGTTCACTGCGATGCGATACAGCCACGTATAAAACGCACTTTCACCCCGAAATCCAGGGATGGCTCTGTAGGCTTTGATGAAGGCTTCTTGCGCCACATCCGCCACATCGCCGGAATTCTTTACATATCGTGAGACCAGATTGACGACTTTGTGTTGGTATTTCTGTACCAACAAATTAAACGCATTCTTGTCCCCACGCTGGACTCTTTCAACCAACTCTTGGTCTGTAAACTGCTCACTCATTAGAGCCCGGTCTCCTAACTACTCTTTCCGTTACTCGCTGTTGGCTCCAACAAGCACTTAAGTAGACTGCGATGAAATAAAAAAGTTCGAAACATTTTTAAAAAATTTGAAAAAACTTGAAAAATCGCCCCCATAAAGGGCTGGTCAGCCTTCTATTTGGGCTAAAAAGCTATTCTACAAGTTTTGTCACGGAGAAACAGGCTCCTTTAGGGGCTTCAACTGAAAATTTGTTATTTTTGTCTGTTTCACTTGTAAGATGTTAGTATTTCATGATTTTTCTTAACAGAGTTGTTTCGGGTATATGAGCGAAACCAGTCAATACAGTTGTGATGTGTTAATCGTCGGCAGTGGTGCTGCCGGACTCAGTCTGGCACTAAAGCTCAGCGCTGACCTGAACATCATTATCGTCAGCAAGAGTAAATTGTCTGAAGGCTCCACTAAATATGCCCAGGGTGGCGTTGCTGCCGTATTTGATGAGAACGACAGTATTGAGTCTCATATTCAGGACACTATGATTGCCGGTGGAGGTTTATGTGACGAAAACACCGTACGCTACACTGCAGAACACGCCAGAGAGTGCATGGAATGGTTAATTAATACCGGTGTGCCCTTCGACCAGGAAGAAGACTCACAAGGCAATACCCGCTTTCACCTTACCCGCGAAGGGGGTCATTCGCATCGTCGCATTTTGCACGCCGCAGACGCCACAGGCAAAGCCATTCAAAAAACTCTGGGGCAACAAGTAAAAGAACATCCCAACATTGAAGTGATGGAGCGCTTTAATGTGGTGGATCTGATCAAAAGCAAACAAAACACGAAACGGGTGTTGGGTGCCTACGTCTGGAACCGCAATGCCGAAAAAGTAGAAGTCATTAAAAGTCAGTTCGTGGTTTTGGCCACAGGTGGTGCCAGCAAAGTCTACCAATACACATCTAATCCGGATATTGCCAGCGGTGATGGTATTGCCATGGCCTGGCGCGCCGGTTGTCGGGTGGCTAATATGGAATTTAATCAGTTTCATCCCACCTGCTTATATCACCCCGAGGCAAAGAACTTTTTAATTACCGAAGCACTGCGCGGCGAAGGGGCCTGGCTATGCCATAAAGACGGCACCCGCTTTATGCACAAGTTTGATGAACGCCTGGAACTGGCTCCCCGGGATATCGTAGCCCGCGCCATCGACTTTGAAATGAAACGCCTGGGTGCCGATTGCATGTACCTGGATATCAGCCATAAACCGGCTGAATTTATCATTAAGCACTTTCCCACCATTTATCGCAAATGCCGTTCTTTAGGTATCGATATCACCAAACAGGCGATTCCGGTGGTGCCTGCCGCTCACTATAGTTGTGGCGGTGTGATGACCGACCTGAATGCCAAAACTGATTTGGATAACGTGTACGCCATCGGCGAAGTGGCCTATACCGGATTACACGGTGCCAATCGCATGGCCAGTAATTCACTACTGGAATGCGTGGTATTCGCCTGGGCTGCGGCGCAATCTATCATGGCACAAAAACAAATCAGCCTGCCTGACGAACCGATTCAGGCCTGGGATGAAAGTCAGGTGTGTGACTCTGACGAAGAAGTGGTGATTCAGCACAACTGGCACGAGTTGCGCCTGTTTATGTGGGATTACATGGGCATAGTACGTACCGACAAGCGGCTGGAGCGTGCACTGCGCCGCATTCAGTTGTTACAACAGGAAATTCAGGAATATTATGCCAACTTTCGGGTCAGCAACAATCAGTTGGAACTGCGTAACCTGGTGACTGTGGCAGAGTTAATGGTGCACTGCGCCCTGGCCCGAAAAGAAAGCCGTGGGCTGCACTATAACCTTGACTGGCCGGACGCCTTGCCTGAGGCTATACCAACAGTTTTAACACCGGGGCAACTGCCGGAATATCTGAATTAACGTTTACGGCTCACTTTCTGCTGAGCAACGCTGGCTAAATCAGACATTGCCGTCGGATTAAATGCCACCCTGCCAGTCCGCAATCAATACCTGGGCATTAACGCTAATGCCGCCTGAGGTATTTTATCTGGGTGAATTTCAACGCCCAGCTTTTGTGCTTCTTTTGCGATAATGGCTCCCACCAAATCAGGTCTGTCCGGATTTTGTTTTTTGATCTCAGCCACCACATTGTCAAAAAAAGACGCGAATTCTCCAGGCGATACCACCAGCAATAACCTGGCCGGTTGCTCAGAATCATTCCAAAAACCGTGTAATGATCCTCTGGGTAAAACCACCAGGCCTCCCTTTTCCACTGGAATGATTTTATCCTCCTGTAAAAAATCCACTTTACCTTCCAGGACATAAAAGTGTTCGTCTTCATTGAGATGCACATGTGGAGGTGCCCCAAACGACTTTGCGGGTAATTCAAGTTCCAGTATTGCCACTTCAGAGGGGCTATCATCAGCTTTGGTTAAGAGCAGGGTTTTGTGTCCCGGAAAAGGAATAGCTTCAACCGCGCCAGGTGGCACCACTTTGGGCGCATGAGCAAAAGCGCCCTGGCAGATGATGAACAAAATTAAACAACTGATCTTTTTCATACCGATATCCCAAAGTCTGATATTGCAAAGTAAGAATCAAATACGGCTAATTCTCGCAACACCTTAGCTGATTGAATTTTAACCGACAAGAACAGCATCAGCTATCCAACGCGTTTAAGGTCTCGGTAATTTCACTGAATCGCGATACAAATTCACGGTGGATAGATTCACAAAGCCATTGCGGATTGTCAAAATCAGGGGTTTTCTGAATTACTATTTCAAAAATGGCGTATTCAGGCATGGTGCTGGAATTCACCCACTTAGTTGCCGCCAATTTATGCCAGTAATCACGCTGAGTGTCTTTGGTTTGCCCCAGCAACCAGAGTTCAAACTGCACTTTTTGATGGTTTAATACAATGGCCAGTTTGAGCTTGCGCTTTTTCAGAAAGTCATTTTGTATATAAAAATAGGTAAAATCGATGTAGCCATGCATGACACTCGCTACCGACATCTCAGCCTTATAGGTATTGTGAAACTCAGTTCTGATGCGTTGTAACTCAGCAACCAGCCTTTGATGTGTTGCCTGAATCTCGCCGCTGGCAAATACCTCTTTATAAGCCTGAATTCGGTTATTGAGACTGTCTTTGTTCATCTTCCCTGCTCCTGTTACAAACCAGTTAATTAAGAGGTAATTTGTAGATCACCACAAGCATGCACACTGTCGCCACTGATTAATCTGAATGCTGTGCAATTGGCATCAGCATCTGAACACAAAGTAATATTCGCTGGTAAAAACACCGGTTTACGAAAGGCGATATTTGCCACCACCGGGTCACTGTCGTTATCTTTTAGTAATGTACTCAAGGCCCTGGCTTTTAACAACATTCCGTGAGCAATGTGACGACGAAAACCAAAAAGTTTAGCTGCCAAAGGAAACAGATGAATAGGGTTATAGTCCCCCGAGGCCGCTGCATACTCACGCCCAGCCGAAGATAACAGATGCCATTCAGTGTTTGTCATGAGCGAGCCAGCAGCGGTATCGCTTTCTGCTACCTTTTGCTTGGTTGCTTTTCCCTTTTGCGCAGACTGAACCACCAAATTGCTAGCCTTGCCCTGATAAACCAATTCATTGTTTGACAGTGCCTCCAATACAATATCAAACAGTACGCCCTTGGTGTGTTGTCGATAATTGTCCAAACGGCACTGCAATTGGTACGTTTGGTTCACGGGTAACGGCTTATATAAAGTCACCCTGTTTTCAACGTGCACCAGCCCCAGCGGTGAAAAAGGAAATTGTTGATCGGACAGGAGGTTCAGATACATGGGCATCGCTGCCACCTGTAGCCAGGTAGGTGCTAAATACGATGACGACTGCCAGCCAACCACCTGATTAAATTGGGTTACTTTGCCAGGCTTTGGCGTTAACTGGGCCGTCAGGCATTCACTACCATTAAGGGTATCGGCCCCCGTCACTGTATTGCCTTTGAACAGACTCTGCAGCAAGCGAAAGCGATTTAACGTCAGCGAGTTTCCAATGAGGGTATTGATGGCCACAAGGTTATTTCCTGATGATCTGATTAACAATGCGACAAAGGTGCCGCCAGTCAGCATCGCTGACACTGTCTTTGAACAACATCCGGTGCTGACGGGGAGAGGTCATGGGGCTTTCCAGCACCAACCAATGCCACCAGCCGTTAAATCGGGAACGGGAAGAGATTTGCCAGCTGATATCAGATTGCGGTTGTAACCAAATCACCCTGCCATCCTCATCAACCTGGAAGATTTGCTCTTGGTCCTTTTGACAAAGCTTAGGCCAAAAATAAAGGCCCAGGCACAGCGTAAATAAACCCTGTATCCACTGTTGATACACAAAAATATCCGACTTCCAACTCCAGACAGAGGCTACCATCAACAGTAAAATCGCCCCGTTCAGGTAGCGCCGGTAATGGGAGTCGCTTACCTGTATCCTAAACTTTGACACGGTTCAGAATAATACTCACCATGCGTGCTAACTCGTTGTCATCACATTTCTGATGCCCCATAAACCAGGCATAAAGATCCGGATCATCACAGGTAAGCAAGCGTTCGAACAGTTCTTTGTCCTGATAACTCAATTCTTCAAATGCCTCATCAGCAAAGGGCATAAACAAGACATCAAGTTCTAACATGCCGCGGCGGCAGGCCCACTTCAGACGGGAAAATCGTTTCTTCTCAAATTCCATACTATTTAACATCTATTCAACACTGGCGGGATTCTAACAATTAACGTCGCGAAATGCTTGCATGTTGATACATCATCCCAATATATGATCGCCATAAAACACAGTTTCAGATTAGGGCATTATGGCAACATTAACTCCACTCAGCACATTTGGCGTTTTAAAGTTTGCAGGACCAGAGGCTAAAACTTATCTGCAAGGCCAGATAACCAGCGACATAAGCAAACTTACTGAAGACGCGGTACAGTTTACCTGTCAGTGCGACTCCAAAGGAAAAGTGATCAGCAGCTTTTATCTGTTAGCTCAGGATGACGCCTATTTATTGATTGGATTTACACAAAGTCTGCAGGCCAGTCTGACGGCATTCAAAAAGTTTGCGGTATTCGCCAAGGTGGATATTACCGATATCAGCGATGATGTCACTCTGTATGGCTTTGATGGTGACGGTGCTACCCGGTTGGATAACGATGCAATTGCTGCGCAGTTGCCCACGGAAAAAATGCAGCTTGCCCGAGTCGCGGACAAGCTCGTTTTTAAACTGCCGGACAACAGCGCCAGATTCATCTGTCTGACGTCCCAATCGCTGCCCGCAGAAAACCATACCGGCTCAGAGCAAGACTGGCTAGTGGCCGATATACAGGCCGGTATTCCCCACCTGCTGGGCAATGTCAGTGCTGAATACATTCCGCAGATGTTAAATCTGCAGGCTCTGGACGCCATCAGCTTTACCAAAGGCTGCTACATGGGTCAGGAGACGGTTGCCAGAGCTAAATACCTGGGCAAAAATAAACGCGCCGGCTATATATTACAGGGCCAATTAACGGATAAGGTGCCGCAAGACGACACCATTGAGATGCAATTGGGAGAAAATTGGCGGCGAGCCGGCACAATTGCTAATATAGTCAGCAGTGAGCAAGATGGTACTACCTGGGTATTTGCCGTTTTGCCAAATGATATTGAAAATGACGCCGTGTTGAGGTTTAAGTCTATGCCAGATTCCAGACTCAGCATCCACTCACTCCCCTATTCAGTCGAATAGAATAAATCCTGACAGGATCACAATGAATATTGAAAACAATCATGTAGTTACCATGCATTATCTCGTCTCCACCAGTGATGGCACTGAGTTGGACAGTTCTTTTGATGGCGAGCCATTAGTCTTTATCCACGGTATGGGCTTTTTAATTCCAGGTCTGGAAGATGCGTTAATCGGCAAAACCGCCGGTGAAAAATTTGATGTTGCCGTTGTAGCGGCTGAGGCCTATGGCGAAAGGCACGATGCACTGGTTCAGGTAGTGCCAAAAACCATGTTCGAAGGTATGGAAGTAGCTCCGGGCCTGCAATTCAGAGCCACCACAGACCACGGTGAGCAATCGGTAATGGTTATTGATGTTACAGACGAAGGTGTTGTTATTGATGGCAACCATCCGTTAGCGGGTCAGGATCTGTCTTTCTCGGTTGAAATAGTGTCAGTCAGAGAAGCCACTGCCGAAGAACTGGAACATGGCCATGTTCATAGTGAAGGTGGCTGCGGACACCAGCACTAATCCACACGATACATTAATGAGTATAAAAGCCGCATTACACAATGCGGTTTTTTCATATTAGCCCCGGCTAAATCCAGGTTAATATGAGACAGCATTTCTCAACATAAAGACAAACCGGAACAACAAAATGCAAAAAAGAATGAAAAACCGGATCCTGCAATCATTGCCCCTGCTACTGAGCCTGGGTTTAGCGCCTTTAACGACAGTCGCACAGGAACAAGCCAGCACGGCAGCAGAAGAAAGCAAAGAGTGGGACGTTTTAAATCCCCCTTTTGAATTGCAACAAACCAAGGTCAAAACAGATGAAGTCACCTGGTCCAGTCTGGATGTGACACCGGATGGTAATCGCTTTGTATTCGATATGTTGGGCGACCTCTATATCGCAGACATCCAGGGCGGTAATGCTACCAGTCTGACTCAGGATTTTGCCTGGAATATTCAGCCCAGTGTGTCACCCGATGGCAAAAAAATCGCGTTTATTTCCGATCGCGGCGGAATTTCCAATCTGTGGAGCATGAACATAGATGGCACCGATCTTAAAAAACTAAGCAACGAAGACGCCAATATTCTGCACTCTCCTAAGTGGAGTCCTGATGGCCAGTATATCGCTGTGATGAAAGGCATCATGTCTTCCCGCAGTATCCCAGCCGGAGAAATCTGGTTGTATCACTATGCCGGTGGCAAAGGTTTACCGGTAGTCAAACGGGCCAGCGGTAACAAAGAACAAAACAACATTTCCGATCCGGCTTTTTCACCAGATGGGCAATACCTGTATTACACCCAAAACACCGTCGGTGGACACGGTTTCTCATACAATCGCGATCCGCTAAAAGGTATTTTTGCTGTTAAACGTTACGATCTGGAAAAGGGTGAAACTGAAACCTACATTTCCGGCACCGGCGGCGCCGTCGTACCAACGCCCTCTCCGGATGGCAAATATGTGGCCTTTATTCGCCGCGTTAAAAACAAAACCGGCTTATTTCTGAAAAACAATAAAGACGGCACTGAAACGCCACTGTTTCTAAACCTTGAACGCGATATGCAGGAAGGTTTCGGGTCTGAGGGTTATTTTGCTTATTATGACTGGATGCCGGACAGCCAAAGCCTGGTGTTCTGGACAGGCGGAAAATTCCATAAAATTAATGTCAATGATCAATCTCTGGAAACCATTCCGGTAAATGTTGATGCCACATTGCAATACGCCGACGGCATTCGCTTCGATGTGGATGTGGCACCGGAGCAATTTGAAACCAAGATGCATCGCTGGTCGCAAAAGTCACCGGATGGCAAAAGCATTCTGTTTCAGGCACTGGGCAAACTCTACGTTAAAGACATGGCATCAGGTAAAACTAAGCGCCTGACAGACCAGGACAGTCATGATGAATATTACCCGCGCTATTCCCATGACGGTAAAACCATCGTTTACACCACCTGGCATGATCTTGAGTTAGGCTCTGTGCGCACTGTACCTGCTACAGGTGGCCGCAGTACAATTATCACCCAATATCCGGGTCACTATGTTGAACCCAGTTTCAGCACAGACGATAAGCTAATCACCTACCGCAAGTTCACCGGTGGCTACCTGTTATCGCCACAGTGGTCAGTAGAGCCAGGCATCTATGTGCACGATATTGCGGCCAATAGCAGCAAACGTGTCAGCAAATCCGGCAGTAATCCACACTTTGCGGGCGATAACAGCCGGGTGTACTTCACAGAGTCTGTCGCTGGCAGCGATTATCCGGAACGTCAGTTAGTGAGCGTTAACCTTGATGGCGAAGATAAAAAAGAACACCTGTACGGTGCAGATAACATCCTGGAATACCGTCTTTCACCGGATAAAAAGTGGGTGGCCTTTACTCAGCAATATAAACCTTATGTTGCTGCCTTTGCTGATCTGGGAATGCGCCTGAGCATTAACGCTGGCACCAAAGATATTCCGGTAAAACAAATTTCTGAGGAAGCCGGTGAGTATTTATCCTGGTCATCGAAAAGTGACGCGGTGGGCTGGTTTCACGGTCCCCGGTACTACGAGCGCAGCCTGGACAGTTCTTTTGATTTCCTGGCAGAGTCAGAGTTAAGTGGCAAAGAACAAGCCAGCAAGACTAATTTATCCATGCCTCAAACCAGCTACAAACCCAGTGGTCATGTAGCCCTGGTTGGTGGCACCGTTGTCACCATGCGCAATGCCGACAATCAAAAAGAGGTATTAGAAAACGCCACAGTCTTGATTAAAGATAACCGCATTGTTGCGGTGGGTGCTGAAGCCGATGTCATTATTCCTAAAAACGCATTGCAACTAAACGCAAAGGGAAAAACCATCGTTCCAGGTCTGATTGATGCCCACGCCCATGGCAGTCAGGGCAGTGAAGAAATCATTCCACAGCAAAACTGGGAAATGTACTCACTGTTAGCCTTTGGTGTCACCACTATCCACGATCCGTCCAACGACACTACGGAGATTTTCTCAGCTTCGGAATTACAAAAAGCCGGTAAAATCGTCGCCCCCAGAATCTACTCTACTGGCACTATCTTGTACGGCGCGGAAGCACTGGGTTACAAAGCCATAGTCAACAATTATGAGGATGCCCTGTTTCATCTGCAGCGTTTAAAAGACGTAGGTGCAATATCAGTGAAGAGCTACAACCAGCCTGCCCGCTCGCAGCGTCAGCAGATACTGGCAGCCGCACAGGAGCTGGGCATGATGGTGGTGCCTGAAGGCGGTGGTAAGTTGCAGCAAAACCTGAGCATGATGGTAGATGGCCACACCGGACTTGAACACTCTTTACCGATTGCCCGTGGATACTCTGATCTGACCCAGCTTTGGTCCGCCACCAAATTTGGTTATACCCCCACCTTTGTGGTGTCCTATGGCGGTATGATGGGTGAAGAATACTTCTACGATCGCACCGAGGTCTGGAAAAATCCGCGCCTGTTGCGTTACACCCCCAGCTATTTACTGGATGAGCGTTCTATCCGACGCCCAACGGCACCGGATAATCAATATAACCATGTAGCTGTCGCCGAATATGCCAAAGAGCTGCGCGATAATGGTGTAGGTGTACACATTGGTGCCCACGGTCAGCGCGAAGGTCTGGCAGCTCATTGGGAAATGTGGATCATGAACCAAGGTGGATTCAGTGCCTGGGAAGCCTTGCGCGGCGCAACAATAGACGGTGCTAAACACCTGGGTATGGATAAGGATATCGGCAGTATCGAAACCGGAAAACTGGCGGATCTAGTGGTCATTGAAGGTGATGTACTGAGTGATATCCGCCTGAGTGAAATGGTGCAATACACCATCATTAATGGTCGGGTTTTTGATGCGGCTACCATGAGTGAGTTTGGCAAAAAAGGTAAACGCAATAAATTCTTCTTTGAAGATGATAATGAAGCCTTTATGCCGGAAGCCACCAGAGCGGCCATCGAGGCCAAATCAGAACGTCATCATTGGGTGCATTAAGCCCAATTTAAGATACCTTACTAAACAAAAATCCAGCTCCCTGAGCTGGATTTTTTTATACTTGCATTGACGTTAGCACCATCTTTGTAGCCAATCTTCAGGTTTTATTCTGCATTTATCCAGGAGGGCTGTGAGCCGTTTTTAACAACTTGGTATAAACCGGAACCATCGACATTGATAATATGGATATCATATAAACCTTCAACATTATCAGAGACAAAAGCTATTTTCGCGCCGTCAGGAGACCATACAGGATCCCAATCAGACAATTCATTGTTGGTCAAACGCCTTTCATTTTCTCCATCAATATCCATTACATAAATTTCTCTATTGCCATCCCTGTCTGACATAAAAGCAACGTGTTTTCCATCAGGGGAAACCTCCGGATGCCAATCTTCAGCATCATTGTTTGTCAGTGTTATGATTTTGCTACCATCTCGATTTGCTATGCTTATTTCACTGGCTCCGGTTTTAGAGTGAAAAACTATTCTCCCATCAGGCATGAAAGACGCTCCTCCCCCGCTCAGTCCCTTAATTTGTTTTTGCTCACTTCCATCGGCATTCATAATCCAAATCTCTTCGTGTGTATTACCATCCTGGCTTTTTTTGTTTCTCGAGAACAGAATATGTCGGCCGTCTGGCGACCACGAAGGGGCAGCATCCCATACGTTTTTATCTGTAGTTAGCCTGACAACATTACTGCCGTCAATATTAGCCGTATGAATAGACCAGGTTTTGTAGCCATCATATTTTCCATAGAAAGCGAACTTGCTTCCATCAGGCGAAACAACCGGGTAACCATCTGACAATGTGTAACTGGCCAATTTGGTTCTCTTTTTTCCAGTAATATCAGTAGAAAAAATCTCACGACTTTTTCCTTCAAAAGACGAGTAAATAAGGGCGTGAGAATCAGCCTCTGATGCTTGAGCCTGGGAGATAAATAAAAGCGACAAAGCCACTAACCTCAAAAAACTGTGGTCACAGTGGTCAAATTTGAAAATTTTGTTCATTTTAGTCCTTACGAAACCAGCATTAGTTTTGACAGCTAAGAAACCGAAACTATTACTGTTAAATTAAGCGAAGAGTTTAAATTGTTCGAACCCAAAAAGTCTCTGCTACCTGACGTAAAAAACACGCTCCTGGTCTGATTAAAAAGGAAAGCGATGCCGTTGTCCTTCAGGACATTTCATACACTTGTGCTCTGTAAAATCCATACCAACCTACATTGTTCTCCTGCTCTTTAAGCTGGGCGAAGTTTAAGTTGGGTGTCATTGTTAGAATTTCGAAAGCTGTATAGTTCAATACTCGGGTCTGAGATTTTCAATAACTTGTGCGTCCACCCACATTATTTCCAAATCAGGCATCTTGCAGCGGCGACAAAAAAACAAATATTTACCATCAGGGGTGACATTTGCCCCTCCGTCTTCCCCTTCGGTGTTAATTTCCGGCCCCAGGTTAATGGCCTCTCCCCAGGAACCATCAGGTTTACGGAAACTGACATACATGTCACTGGAGCCAAACCCGCCTTCCCGTTCGCTGTCCCACATCAGGTAAGATTCATCCGGGGCAATAAAGGGATGAGCAGTCCATTTTCCAGCGTTAATCTGTTTGCCGAATGGTTTGGGGTCTTCGTGCTTACCATCCACCAGGCGAGAATAGCGAATCTGGCCATCGCCGCTTCGGCTCATCTCATCGAACACATAGGTGTCATTGCTTGAGGCAGTTAAACGCATAATACGGAACGCTTCAAAGGCAGGCCCGAGGCTTTTCAGTTCTGACCAGCCATCTGCCGTGCGTTGCAGATAGCGATACCCTGAAAACATGGTGTTACCATCGGGTGAAATCGACTTACCCATATGAAAATCCACTTCAGAAAGGGTCCACTTATTGTTTGTGGCAGTGAACACAAAACGTTTGTTTTCGCCAGTTTCCAGCATGCGTCTGCCAAAGTAGTACTGCGACATATCCGGAGTAAAGCTTCCTCCCCAGTCTCGGTAATCATCAGAAGGAACAGCGGGCGCAAACCGTTTTGGTGTTAAACCCGGTGGCGTTTGCCCAACATAAGGGCCTTGTAAAACCGGGGTTGAGTCCTGGCTATAACTCTCATGACTAAAAGTTATACCTGCAAGAAGAAGTAGAATTGATGTCCCAAGGGCTTTCATTATGCATCCATTTTTATTTTAATTTAACCTTCAATACACTACAGGCAAATCAGTAGAGTAAAATTAAAATCAGTTGGTTATACGATAAATTGAGGTGAATTGCAGGCTATCTGGACGTTTTTGTACCAGATGTGTAGCCACTGTTGCCTGTGGTTTCATTCTGATGTCCGAATTATGGATAAAATAATATTAAAAACTACTGATGTTATGGTGTAAATTTAATAAAAAGTGCGAAAGTAAAGTCAGATTTCTTTGTGAACAAACCCGAGATTGCATTTTGAAACGCTGTGACTTCCGGGGTTAATGTGTTTCTGCCTGGCATGATTGACGAATTAAAAAATCTGGCTAAATTTCAAACACCCTCTTTTGGTTAAGCGCCCTGAGGTTGCGCCTTTGGAGTGGGGGCTTCTTAAATCAATGAAGTTCGTCTGTGTTAGACTTGAGCTGAGTTAAATAAGGCTTAATTGTACAGCTTATAATTGTCAGTTGAACTGACATCACTGCAACGGTCCAACTAAACTCAGCAAAAATCTACTTCCCGAAACTAAAAAACCCGGTTAAAAGAACCGGGTTTTTACAAGCAAAATCGATGATGTTTACATCTTATCCAGGGTGTCTATACCCAGCAAATCCAAGCCGGTTGCAATGGTCTTTGCGGTAGCGGCTGCTAACATCAAACGACTCATCTTCACCTCTTCTGCCACATCAGACTTGAGCATAGGACACGCTTCATAGAAAGACATAAACAAGCTGGCCAATTCATACAAGTAGGTACACAGAACATGCGGTGTCGCTTCTGATACAACCTGGTCCAGCGCCTCAACGAACTGTCCCAGCTTTAAAGCCAATGCCAGCTCTTGTTCTGCCTGCAGATTCACCGGAGCAGAAATTGTTTGCAGCTCGATACCGGCCTTTCTGAAAATACTGACAATACGGGTGTAAGCATATTGCAGGTAAGGTGCGGTATTCCCCTCAAAACTGAGCATGGTGTCCCAGTTAAAAATGTAGTCGGTAGTACGGTTTTTACTCAGATCAGCATACTTAACCGCGCCGATACCGATTTTGGCAGCAATGTCTTTGCACTCCTCTGCAGTCAGATCAGAATCGCGTTCAGCCACCAGCTTTTCGGCGCGTTCAATGGCTTCATCCAGCAAGTCAGCTAATTTAATTGTGCCACCGGTACGGGTTTTGAACGGCTTACCGTCCTGGCCCAGCATCATGCCAAATGGGCAGTGCTCATAAGTGGTCTCAGGACGGCTAAAGCCCGCTTTGCGTCCTACGATTTCGGTTTGCTTAAAGTGCAGTGCCTGTCTGGCATCAGTGAAAATCAGGTTGCGATCTGCGCCTAACTCAAATGAGCGATAACGCATAGCAGCCAGATCCGTGGTGGAATATAAATAACCACCACCGGATTTTTGTACGATATAAACCGCAGGGTTGCCTTCCTTATCAGCCAGCTCTTCAATAAACACCACAACAGCGCCCTGGTCGTCAACCGCCAGTCCCTGCTCTTTCAGTTTACTGACCACATCAGCCAGTTGATCGTTATAAGCACTTTCGCCCATCACATCGTCGCGACTTAGCGTAACACCCAGTTTGTGATACACCTCTTCACTGTGCGCGATAGAGATATCGATGAACTGCTGCCACAACGCCATACATTGAGCATCGCCACTTTGCAGTTTTACAACCTGTGAGCGAGCGCGATCGGCAAAGCCCTCTTCTTCATCAAAACGGACTTTGGCTTCGCGATAAAAATCTTCCAAATCTGACAGCGCGGTTTCAGCCATTTGGTTGTCTTGCAACTTATCGCTGAAGTGCGCCAGCAACATTCCAAATTGCGTTCCCCAGTCACCCATGTGGTTTTGTCGGATCACAGTGTGCCCTAAAAACGCCAGTGCGCGTACCACGGCATCACCGATAATCGTTGAACGCAGGTGACCTACGTGCATTTCTTTCGCCAGGTTAGGAGAAGAATAATCCACGACCACTTTCTGTGATTCAGGTAGTACAACACCGAGTTTTGTCTCGTTGTTGATGCAGGTGACGCGACTGGCAATAAAATCCGGGCTTAAATGAATGTTAATAAAACCAGGACCGGCGATTTCCAGCTTTTCAGCAATGCCATCCAGGTCTACTGCATCCACGATGGACTGAGCGATATCTCGAGGCTTTTGTTTCAGGCTTTTGGCCAGTGCCATTGCGCCATTAAACTGATAGTGACCAAATCCGGCGCGGGTACTTTGCGTTAACGGCGCAGGTGCGTCTTCTGGCGCGCCAATGGCAGCAAGCGCAGCTTTAAAACGGGCTAAAAGTTGTTGTTGAATATTCATTTGTTCACTCAGTTCTTAATGTTCACGAGTTTGATGGAAAACCACATCAGGATGACGTTCCTGAGTTATTGACAGGTTGACCATAGTAGGCGCAATGTAAGTCAGGTTATCACCACCATCTAAGGCCAGATTGGCCTGTGCTTTACGGCGTAACTCTTCCAGGTGCTTTTCTTGTTTCGCTGAAACCCAGCGAGCCGTCGTCACATTAACGTGCTCATACAAGGCGTCCACATTGTATTCCGCTTTAAGACGCGCTACGACCACATCAAACTGCAGCACACCGACGGCGCCCACGATTAAGTCATTGTTCATTAGTGGTCTGAATACCTGAACCGCACCTTCTTCGGACAGCTGGATAAGACCTTTTAACAATTGCTTTTGCTTTAGCGGATCACGCAGACGAATGCGTTTAAACAGTTCCGGGGCAAAGTTGGGAATACCGGTGAACTGTATCTTTTCACCCGAGGTAAAGGTATCCCCTATCTGGATTGTACCGTGATTGTGCAATCCGATTATGTCACCGGCATAAGCTTCTTCCAGTACCGAACGGTCACCCGCCAGAAAGGTTACGGCATCAGAGATGCGTACGTCTTTGCCAATGCGGGTGTGGTGCATTTTCATGCCCTTTTCATATTTACCGGACACGATACGACAGAAGGCGATACGGTCGCGGTGTTTGGGGTCCATATTCGCCTGAATCTTAAAAATAAAGCCGGTAAACTTGTTTTCTTCAGAAGCAACTTCACGTTCATGGGTTTGACGCGACTGTGGCTTAGGTGCCCATTCCGTCAATCCATCCAGCATGTGGTCAACACCAAAGTTACCCAATGCGGTACCGAAGAATACCGGCGTTAATTCGCCACGCAAAAACTCTTCCTGATCGAATTCATGGCTGGCCCCTTGCACCAGTTCCAACATTTCCCGTAGTTCTTCGGCGTAACTGCCAATGGCTTCATCCAGTTCCGGATTGTCCAGTCCTTTGATGATGCGGCTGTTTTGAATGGTATGCCCCTGACCGGTTTTATACAGAATGGTTTCATCCCGCAGCAGGTGATAAACACCTTTGAATTCCTTACCCATGCCAATCGGCCAGGTGATAGGCGCACATTTGATGTTAAGTACATCTTCCACTTCATCCAACAATTCCAGCGGGTCGCGAATATCCCGGTCCAGCTTGTTCATAAACGTGATGATGGGCGTAGTACGCAGACGGGTTACTTCCATTAATTTTATGGTTCTGGCCTCAACACCTTTCGCGGAATCGATAACCATCAAACAGGAGTCAACCGCTGTTAAGGTGCGATAGGTATCTTCGGAGAAATCTTCGTGTCCGGGTGTGTCCAGCAGGTTGACCAGGTTGTCACCGTAAGGAAATTGCATTACCGAGGTGGTCACAGAGATACCACGCTCTTTTTCCATTTCCATCCAGTCGGATTTAGCATGCTGACCTGATTTTTTGCCCTTGACCGTACCCGCTGTTTGCAGCGCGTTTCCGAACAACAATACCTTTTCGGTAATGGTGGTTTTACCGGCATCAGGGTGAGAGATGATAGCGAAAGTCCTTCGCTTATTGATTTGATTAAGAAAATCGGCGTTTGCCATGTATCCAAATTCCCATTTTGTACGACGGATGTACAAAAAATAAAGTTAACTCTAAGCCCCGATGTATCGCTCAATAAAGAGTCAAGTAGTCTGCCAAGGCCTACAGCCAGCATAACCTCCCATCAAAGCATTGATAAAATTGAGCGCTATTCTAGCAAAATGCCTAAGCGCTATAAATCACACACCTAATACTTTTTTTAGTTTTTCTAACGCCAGCTTATGTTTTTCGTCAGACATGTTAGACAGGTTAACTTGTTTCCACTTAATGGCCGGCAGCTCGCTAACACCGCTCAATTGGAGTAGCGACCAGTCTGGCTCACGGTTTTTAAACGACACTAAAAACGTTTTTTCACTTTCATTTAGTCCCTTATGAATAAGCTCAACCAATCGCTCCCTAACAGCTTCAAGCTCTTTCAGGGGAACATCTGTTTCTGCCATGTTGGCAAATTCACCTGCATAAATGGCCGAAATATCCTTAAATTTCGGCGCTAGCAGCTCGGCCATCGGTCTATTGTGACTTGAGAGATACACCAGCAAAGCTATACGGATTTCGTCAGTTAGCCCTTCATTTTCCAAAAGCCACTTAACATCAAACAAATCTCTTGGGTGCTGTCTATCCAATGCAGCACATATTTTACCGGCATACAGATCAGCCAAAGCGACGACAGGAACTTCAACATAACCGAATTCATCTTCTACTGTGGCCGGCGTTTTTCAAGGTAGTTGTCGCCTAAGCCGTTAAGCTGCTTCTTTTTTGCTCTCCGGATTAAGTTCCACAAC
>NZ_JBVTQY010000028.1:0-64044 GCF_055755215.1 Planctobacterium sp. R6 | reverse complement strand
TTGTGGAACTTAATCCGGAGAGCAAAAAAGAAGCAGCTTAACGGCTTAGGCGACAACTACCTTGAAAAACGCCGGTACCTTCGTGATATTCCCAACCATCCTGTTTATTTGTTTTTGCTGGACAAAGGGCTTGTGCAGGAATCGGAAAGTCTTCGGTTTTCAGAGTTACCACTAAAACTATTGGAAGACGAGGATAAGACACTTCTGGCAGACATCGTTTGTCCTGGCAATGACAGTATCTATAATTTGTTGAGTAAATTACAACGGCGTCTGGATATGTGCTTGTGGGAAACCAGAAATAAAGATGTCCTGGATTATATTTAGGTACATTTTAACGTGCTGGAATTATTAAGAGCCAACAGAGTTTTTAGAGTTTGACTTTATCAATTCAGATTGAGTCTGGCGGAAAGAAGCCAAGGAATCTAATGTCGCCACATATGTCTAATTAGGCTATTGACTGTGATAACCCTTTTGCCGATATAGCGCCATGGGTATAACAATTACTAAAAGACACCATACAGATACCCACATCATTGTGATTAGGTATTGCGGGAATGTGCTCACGTTGTAGTGCTTTAAAGATATCTGAATAGCTGTGATAGAACATCCATATCGCACCCAAGTAAAACAAAAAATACCAAAAAGCTGACAGCATGTTTTCTTTACCTTTGTGATATGCAGTCCTGGATTATGCCTTTTCTGTAATGAACTAGCGCCTCATCTTCATAGCCCGGGTTCAGAATGTTTTTGGCTTCCTCTGGCAGCTTGATCTTACCCAGCTGATATTCCAGCTCCACTTCAGGCAAATCGCACACTATCGTCATTAGTGTACGATTTACTTCCTGCTGTGCTTTAAACTGGCCACTCATATTCGCAAATGGAACGCGATGCCTGTTAGCAGAAAATAGATATCCCTTTTTTTGACCATAAACGTAAATACCTTGCGTCTGATTTCTCATTATTGATTTTGGTCAGTGTCGAAAAACTTAAATGTCTTTCTGCGATCTTTGGCCAGCTCATCACTTCTCGCCCTTGCCTGGCCTGATATGCCAATCATCTGACCTTGTTCATCTGTAATAAAGCCCGACTCAATGTCTTGTATTTATAAGGCTTGGTTAGAATTTAAGGGTGTATGTGTAATCACCATTAGGGTCTGAAATTTCAAGGGAATTGTCGTCAATTCGAACTATATAGTCTGCAACTCCACTTTCTTTGAGGAGCGGTTCAACATAGGCTTTCTCGGCTAAAGTTGCTACAGTCACGTAGCTTCCTTTCTCTAAATTGTTATCTAAAACGTAATGAGGATAAGCTTTCCCGATCATTGCAATTTCTTCGTTTTGCAATATGTCATCAGTTAACAGACGGGCTTTATAATCATTTGTATTTTCAGTGCAACCACTAAGTACCAACAGCGCCATTACCAATACAGTTTTTTTCATTTCTTTTCTCCTGGCGCTTGAGGCGCAAAAATCATAATTGTCGTTCTTCCGTAAAAAATCCAATAACGCTTTTCGGCATTAAAGTGGGGGTTATACTTAACGCTTTTGTAAAGTAAAATTCCCCTGTCGCATATACAATAGGCAAAGTATTAAATGAAAAACTGTACACGACCAGCGCGAATTTATTCGCTTCTGGTGGCATACAATTTACAATCAGTATCCAGACGCTTCTAGCGCCTGATTATTGAATTCTTCCTGACGCACCTTAGTGTAATCAATTAACTCCTGCGCCTGCATAGCTGTCAAAACGATGCGGATCCCCTCGACACCTTGTTTTTGAGCATAGGGAATAGCTTCTTGCAGTTGCTGAATTTGCGTATCTGAAAGCATTATGAATTCCTCGAAAAATTTCCGTTATTTAGGCTGTGAAGTTAACTGACCTTTAGTGCATCTTTCCGGACAAGTGTTATAAGTGTTGACTCCACGTAATTTTGAAACAAAAAATCGTGTAAACCACCTGACAATACTTCAACCGCACTTTCATCGAATACGACAGAACAGTCTTCACCATTACATTTATAACTGACCGAGTAGTTGCCTCGCCAAAAATTGGGAGCAGGAAGATACCCAAAGTCTTTAACTTTCTCACCCTTATGAGAAACCACCTCTACCGTAACTTCGTCTCCACGCACCGTCAGCTCTAATTCAGCGACATTAGCAGAGTACTTATTCAATAACGCTGTAAAGTCCTCTTGCACTTCAGTTGGTGCCATGTATTTTCGACTTTCGCATCCTGTCAGCATTAAAATGGCCAGCCCCATGACAACTGCTTTTACTTGTTTCATTTTCACTTCCAACCTTGTTGTTTGATTTTTACTACGGTAACCACATTAACTCTCTTATGATTGTTCCTTTTTTCGGATCGCCGGTTTAGCCTTAAATCTTTCTTAGTATGAGTCCCAGGCGCATACAAGACAAATAACGTTGAATACAATACCCGATTAATCGGCCTTCGAATCAGAGTACCAGAGATAACACTTATCAGATTTACTTCTAAAATCATCTTCAAGTAAATCCGGTATCAATTCAATTACACAAGTAGCCGATAAAACCGGGAACTCTAAATCACCAACCCTTTTCAATTCGACAAGCTGTTGATACTTCAGAACCAGTTTTCGGCTTTTCACTGAATACAACTCCACCCCATCGCGATCAAGAAACGGCTCGGTCCCTTGATGTGTTGCTATTATCGAGGTATCAAATGCTTTCCTCTGACAAAGCCAATTTTCATCTTTTACACAAACAAGGATTGTTGACGTTCCTGGCTCATCAACTGGTTGGGTTAATTGCGATATGTCATCCACAACAATCTGCCCACCAATGGCGTGGCTAATGCACCCGCAACCCAACAACAAAACATTAAGTAATTTTTTCATAAATATTCACCCTAAACTTTGAAACTCATTACATCTTTTAAACTGGTGAGGAAACCATTTTTTATACAAGGTAAAATCAACCTCTTTATACTTGTTTGTGTCTGGTTCACGGATGGTATCCTTTAGTGACCTTAGTTTATGGCACTCAATTCTATCTTGTTGCAATTCCAAACGAGCTAGTGCTTTAAAAACAGGAAAATTCTCAGGGCTAGATAGAAATTTTATTTTTTCCGATTCATTTTTTTTCTGTTGTTCCCGTTTTTCTCTTTCCCCTAACAAAGCTGAAATCGAAAAGAATGCGATAGCCATGGTCAGGACTAGGGGGATTGGATCTCTACGGATCCAACTAATCACACCGTTATGTTTATTCTGGGCTTATGCAGGCTTTAAATTCGTCATCTATATCACCAGAGTTATAACCTTTCTATCCTATAGGCGCACTCAGTCTCAATGTACCGTTTACACAGGTAGTATCTGTGTAAGGGCTGAGACGCTCTTTTAAATATTTACAGGTGTCCGGTGTTAATTCGTTTAACACTAAAGTTATTAACTGACCATTTTGAAAAATATCTAAACTCTTGTCAGCGTACTGGCTGGCAATTTGAGGTGACAACAATGTCGCTTCAACTAAATTGTCGACCGATAGTTCATCATCATAGGTTTGTGCGTATTCTTTCGCGGCCATCATGATTTCGACGATATTGGATGTGGTGAGGCTTCTGTAACCTTCGGTATCGTCATCATTGGGCATTGACAGAAAAAGGTAGGAGATCAAACTAATCAACACTAACAAAGGGATAAAGAAGGAAGGTGTATCTGAGAGTATCCGGAAAAAGCCTGGCACTTCGGTTACAATTCGACTATCCGGACTGCTCGATTTGTTTCTTAATTTACTCATCGCTATATTCCAAAGTATGTTTATACAAAGAGATCGCGTAACTCTGTTGAATGACACTGGTCTAAGTTCAGCAAAACATCGAATTCGTTTTCGCCAACAACTTTATACAATACAATCCCATCATATTTGGACAATGATGTATTTACGGCTGACGTCGGTTCGTACTCTCTAAACAGCCTATCTAACACGTTGCGCCCAACGCCTTTGAATGATAGATATAAGCAGTCATTATTCGTTATTACTGCGCTTAATTTGGTGCTATCAGTTAGACCATTTAATTTTTCAGGATTAACAACTGGCAAATCAGCTGTTGGTAACTCAGAAGCCTCTGCTATAGCGCTGTTCATTTTCTCTATCGAGGATCTGAATCCCTCAACAAATTGCTTTTGACTAATTTCACGATCAGTTAGCAGCCACGACCATTGCCCGTCATGATCAATGTTACGGAACCTTGCTGCATCAATACAAAGCACTATACCAACAGCACACACCACCACTTTAAACGCGATTGAAGAAGTCTTGGTATTTTCCGGTACTAAATGCGATTTGTAGGCAAGCATTGCTACAAATAAAATACAGTAAAAAAGGTTAGGTATAATTCCACCATCTTCTGTCGCCCATTTGTATGACAACAAACCGAACACAGACATACCCGCTAGAACATCCAGTTTGCTCGGCGCAAATAAGCCTATCACACCTATAGGTCTATCAAAGCTTAGTAGTTTCTTTGAAGCGTATCCCAATGTAAATTCTCCTTATTCCGATCATTTAATATTAAGGCTGAAAAGTTGAACTCCTGAGCCATATCCATGCTGTAATTGCATGCGCTCAAAAGAGGCTATCTCTTTAACGGTTCGTTGAGATAAAACAGGGTTTGGTCTATCAACTGAGTAAGCAAAACAGTTTTCTTTGCTTTGCGATGTAAGCTGCACACATGAGCCGTTATCCAAAAATGTATCATCAGAGGTTATCTGATACTCATGACGCTTAACTTTTAGCGTGATGCAGGGTTTATCTAAATCGTCCATACTTTTCCCACCAGTTAATTGATATTTTTCATCCGAAAAGAGGGGATGCTCCCCCGCTTACCGCTCTTTTTGGCCACATCCGTGATAGTTGCGGGCCATGATTTGCGTGCGGGCTTTACCAAACATGGTCATTTCAATTTAACTCACTAAAACTCGTACTCGCGCCAGGGCTTCATCAATGATACGTTTAGGTGCTTTTTCAATAAACTTGATGCCACGATACTCGTAATCAATGGTTTTCACTTGCTGACATAAAACTACGCCTTGTGTCGCTGTTTTATCATCAAGTTTCACTTCAAAGCCGTGTCCTCTAACCGTAGACGTAATTGGCACAACCAAAGCAAGTTGAATCTGATTATTAAAAGGTTCTGGTGACAGTACTAAAGCTGGACGTTGATGCGGTTGCTCGTGGCCAGCAGACGGATCAAAATCCGTAAGCACAATGTCACCACGTTTAGGGATATACTTCTTAGTCATTAACCTTTTCTCTGCCTGCCGGTGAATCATTCAGCCACGCTTTATCTTCATCACCTAAACCCACGCTTTCAGATCCTGACTGTGCAAGCAATTCATCAAGCGTGTACTCTGGCGTTTCAGTGATTGGCTCAATCACAATACGACCTGCTTCAACTCTTGCATCAACCTTATGGTTAACATCAAGATCTAGCTCTTTGAGCAAGGCGGCGGGAATAATCGCCCCCTTTGAGTTCCCAAATTTTCTAATTGTAGTTTCCATAGCAGAACCACCTTTGTAATAACATAGTAATAACTATATCAGGTCACTTTAAAGTTGCAACATTGTTATTACATAAGGTGGCGTTTAAAGCTGATACAATGTGTCTTATATTGGTATCAAGTGAGGGTTCAGGTCCCTTTCTCTTTGAGTGCCTCTCATTTTGTCACTCACCGTGCACCTAAAGTAATGTTTCCGCCTTGCTCCAAACTTGTTTTCAATTTCAACCTCACCAGATACTTCTACCCAAAAGTCCACGTGATAATGTGGTCTTGTATTGATCTCAATCACCTCAAAGCTATAGGTTGATTCTCTGTCTATTGCATCTATACAAGCCTGTTCCTGCCAGTTCTGTTTAGTACAAGCGACTGAGAGTACGCACAAAGCGCAAACAAAAGACATCTTCCACCATCTGTGTGGTTGTTTAACTGCACCTTCAATCATTAAATTCTCCCTTTGTGTACTTTTTCATTTTGATCTGCTGACCTAAAAACGTTCTTTTGAAGTCAGAGAATTGACCTGGGCAAGACGACTTCTCTAAAACATCTTTCATTCTCTGCCACTATTACGTTTGTCTCATCGTATATATCTTGCAAACCAGTACTGTTTATCTTAGCGGAAGATTACCCAGACATAATACCTGGCACCTTAACCTGGTTTCATCCTGCATTCCCAAATTAATCCCGGGTAATGCTATTGCTGTGGAGAATTCACTCCACCAGCATTAAGGCGCTGGTGGAGTGAACGTTCCGCAGAAGCTTATTTGTAGTGGCCATTACGTCAACCAGCTCTTCTGATTTGCGGACCCATGCAAAACTTAGCCCGTTCACTCGATGATATTCATCAGAAAATCTGTTCCTTGTGGTTGTTCAATGCCCTCTAGTAGCAATTTTTTGATACCCCGGTAAGTATCTTTTTTCGTGTCTCTTTTCCAGTTTGAAAGTACTTGGGTGTCGGTATCGTGCAACTTATCCAGTAACGCATTCGTTACCTTCAAAGAATCAGGAAAGAATATTTGGCTGATATCGGATATGTCATTTAACTTGTCTACCATACTGGTCCATCCGAGTAATTCTGCTGCTTTCTGATTAATATCATGTCGTATGACAGATTTTATTTCGCCCGGAAGTTGCTTGATCAGGTGGACAATGGCTCTTGGTATATTGAATGAAATAACGTCCAGACAACGTTCAGAAAGACTGTCATCAAATGACACCGGCAATACAGGAAGAGCAACAGTAACTGATCTGCCGCTGGGCTTGGCGTATTCGTCCGATTGTTCCAGTTGTGCGAATAGCTCATTAATTGTATTAACGGTCATGGTGGTGCTTTGAGATTGCAGACATTCATTGATCATAGATAGCCAGTTACGAAAATTGCCCATCATTTTACTGGTGGATGCATGCAGTTTGTTCCATTGCACTCCAGAAAGACGGCGTCTTTTGAATTCAAATTCTTCCACGTTGTCAGTCAACAGATGCGTTACCGGAAAACTTTGAATATCTGAACCAATGAATCCAACATCCTCCAAATCATCACCTTTTATCAGATAACCTCTAAAGAATGGGTGGGCCTCACTTTGCATTGCGACATGGAATGAAGCGACGTATGACTCTGCAGTAGTGATGATGTAAGCTTTCCCTTCTTTAAAACTGAAAAATATTGGGCGCTCGCCTTGTGCATAGATGTCTGCAGCAATCATCTCTATGCGTTCGGGTCTGAATTGCATTTTCTTTTTGTATTGTCTTTTTATAATTTTAAGCGCTGCAGCAGAGGTTTTTTCACTATCATCTTTTACAGCGATAAACCACTCAAGGAACATGATCTTGATGTCGTCGTCAGACAAATCCTTAAAGTTGGTTCGCAGTGCCTGCATGATATCTTGATGCTCATTAAACACCTTCATTAAATAGCTTCTGGCTTCTACTAACAATTCCATATAGCCGCTATTCACAAGGTCTTCTCTGAGTTGGCGTGAAGCAAGGATATTTTCCATTACAGAGAAAGGCATTCTCATCGGATTAATGAAGTTGCTCCCCATCTTTTTCAGCATCCCTCTGAAGTTTTTCGTTTGTTTAGAGTTCCACTTAGTCAATTGCACCGGTATGCATGGCTCACCTCTGAACAATGTCATCTGCGCGACTGAGAATACCTCATCCTCATAGGGGATTTCCCAATCTGTAACGTGTTCGCAGCGGCCTTCTACCCAACGAAAAGCGCTGGGGAAGGTGTCCTCATTCACAACCAGGCGTGAATGAATAATGATATCGCCTTTCAGGTGGGTTCCATTGAAATTGTATTCGTCAAACCATTTGTGAATATTGGCAGGCAGGTCTGGATTGGCCAGAACATAATCTTCATCATTATAAAACCTCAGATTTTGATTGGCGTAATTGGGGGTTAAAAACGATCTGCCAATTCCCCGCATTGGTAGTTCACCAAATACGAGCTCTTCCCCCTGGTCTTCCCGATCACTGATCCCCTGTAAAGTGGCGCACACTGCCAAATAGTCTTCAGCCATATTGGCGAATTGGCGTTGTTGATTCACCAGGTTCACATCATCAGCATACACACCCTCAAAAAATGCGTTCATAGAATTATCAGTTGGGTATAGCTGTTGGTTGTAGTCGACAGGGGAGCTAATTGCCGTGACTTTCTCTCCGTTGCGTACCAGGATAAATGCAGATTTGTTTGCCCGGTCTCTTGTTACCCATTCACTTAAGGTTAGGTCATCATCTTTGTAGGTCGCAGAGGTTCTTCTCGGTCTTATCGTGACGATGCAACGCTGCAGAGGTAAAATGCGCTGCACTAAATCCGGGGACTTATTCATGAAATCAAAAAAGTCATTGATATTGCTGTAATCAAAGGTGTCATCTGAAAAAATTCGATGGGTGGCGATTTCTTCATTCATGTAAACCATCTGAGAATATAAAGTGTAAGCATCTGCAGATGATGATAAGGCACCGTCAATGACGACTTTGACTTCAACTTTTTCACCGAGGTAGAGCTTCATCGTATCAACCTTGCGCATGACATCACCGACCTTTCTGGACATTTCTTCAGCCTTGCCTTGTATTGCGTAGGCGTTCTCCATCATAAAGTCTTCTGTTTGTGACATGATGGTAGTGAGTTCTTTGGTGCGGATCTTGGCGAGTTCACCGGCTAACTTTCCTAAAGTTGCTCTGTTTTCCAGGCTTCTCTTGTACTCATTTATCTGCGACATTTCGGTTGACGATGTGATCAATTGAGTGCTGCTTGATGTCATCATTTCAGGTGAAGGTAAGGCACTGCCAATGTGAAGCTTTTCGCGGCCTTTGTGAATAGTTTCTGCATCATGATTGGCAATTTGCTGCAACAGCGATGTTGAACTGGATAACCCGTCAACGATTAATCGCTGGACTTCAGTGGCGTCAGATTCAAGCTGCTTCAGGATCTCTTTTCGCTCGGCTAAAGCAACGTGTTTTTCAACAGGTTTAAAATTGAGGAGAAACTCGTCTATCTCAAAAAGTATTTTAGCGCCAATGCCGTTTTCCTTTTTGGGCTTATACAGGACGACGGTATGTACTTCATCGGTGATCAGATTAAATTTAACGTCAATGATGATGTAAATGTTACCAGGTGTCAGGCTGTGTTCGACCTCTTCTTGCGACACTGGTGGATTAAAACGCCAGTAATCCCCAAACTCAATGTTTACGTAATTGTTATTACTGGTGACGCCGCCATCAAATATGTTTATGTCTCTTTTCATTTTATTCACCTGTATCAGTGCAAAACAACGTTAATCTTTTAATAAATTCTGGTGTTATAAATTCACCGTGGAGTAATCTTTTTAAACACTGTAAACAGCGTTACTATTCAATCATCCTCAGTCGCTCCATCTCTTTGCATTCATCCCAGGGGGATGCGCTAACTATCGCGTCCACCAGCTTTGTTATGGTGTGTCCTTTAATGGGTTATTTCACCGGCACATTTGTAAGCCGACAGTAGGGCCGCATCGCAGTCTATGGCGCTGTCGGTAATGAGAGCATCGCTCAGTGATATCATTTGCTGTCGGATAAACTCTGTTTGTTTTACTTCAATGTATTGATGGTAATGTGCGACCAAAGCTCCACAGAATACGTCCAGCCACTGGTTTCCCTGTTCTTGTTGGTCGTATCTCAGTTGCTTGGGGTGTACTCTTTTGCTAAAACCAAAACTTCCCGTAGCTTCCAGTGTTAATCCATTAAACGGTGGAGGGGAGGGTATTTGTGCTTCTTCGTCATCAAGGAGCTGCTTTAATGATTTGGGAAACAGGTTTGGTAATTGATTTCGAATGACTTGTCTGACCTTTTTGCGCATTTCTTGCCAATGCGTATGGGTGTCGATGGTGTTAATGTTTTCACATTTTTCTGGCTCAAAAAATTTAAAATCCGATCCCGTTTTTACCTGGCAAGCGGTATTAAGATAATCAGCAATAGCATATCGTTCGTCTTGTGCTGCGTACCTTTCTGCCAGGCAGTAATGATGTTGTTCGAGGTCGTTGATCAGGCAATTAACAACGTCGTTTAATGCTGCGGCGATATCTTCAGGCGTGTGCCCCTCAAAGGCACATTGCACATAATCAACAATGAACTTAAATTCCTCATGAAATGAACGTTGCATGACAGTGGCTTTTATTTGCTCTTGCTCATGACGCCATTCGTTTGTCTCTTTATCCTTGATTTGTTGTTGCTTAAAGTGGGTCAACATTTGCTGTTGTGAATTAATGCAATATCCACTGCTGGTGGCATAGGAATCAAACAGTGATTTTTGTGTCATATATTTGCTTAACCACCCAGGTGCATTAGCTTCCTTTATTTCTTTTAGCAGAAAATGGTTGGTGCCTTTAATCACTTCTTCAAGATACGCTGTAATGCTGGCGATAAGGTTTTTATCCTGACTTTTAAAGCAAGCTATATTCCCATGATTTATCACGGTAAGCTCATCATTGTCCCCGAAAGGATTTGTGCGCAATAACTCTTTAGTTATTAATTCATTGCCACCTTTAAGGTAGCCAAAATAGTACTGAGGTTTAGTCTGCAGTTTTCGCTGTTCAGTGTTGGTTTTATATAATTGAAAAGCGCGTTTTATGAGTTGTTCAACAGACATTTTAGTATTCCTCGTATGGCCTCTTTTGTTGGGGGTCCCCTTAATGAGGCATTCAAATGATATGTAATTATATTAATTACTTTTATAAAGTGTGTCAATAAAATAATTACATTTTTATGCGTTGATGCTAATAGTGATTTAGTACTAAAGGCGGGTGATGACAGGTCAGGAAGTGAAACCCTGTATGTGTCTCTGAACTGGGGATTTTAGATGATGTTACCAGGGCTGCTGCGATGCCCTGTCGCTGGTGGACAGGGCAGTTTGTGATCTTAATCAATCACTGAGAAAGAAAATTCAGAATGAGGTTTAAGCAAAAACCGAGTCGTCAAATCGAGCCTGCCAGTATTCCTTGGTTAAGATCCCGTAAACGGCGGGGAACTCTAAATCGTATTGCCTGGCACAACTTGCCAACAAGGAAGGTAATGTACCTGAGCTGCGCTTACCGTAAACATGAAACATTTTTGCCAGGTGGTAGACTTGCATGGCGGATAATCTGGTGCCTCTTATGGTTGTCAGGTACTCTGAAAACCCATTGTATTTTATGAAGTCTTGCTTAAATTTCTTAAAACCGCCGTTATCTGCATAAACTTTTGCTACAGCCGGTGTGTCACAACGGTTTCGGTATTCTGCTTTCAAAAACTGGTTGAATGTTTGAAACATTGATTAGGCCTCTGTTTGTTTTAATTGTCCTGAGTGGATGAATGTAATTATAATAGATACACTCTCGCTGTCAATAATATAATTACATTGGCGACCCGTTTCGGAAGTGTTTGATAACTGGCAATATCGAAGTGAACCGGTTTTTTTTGATGAGTAAGGTGCGGGCAGGGATGCGATTGACTAGCCTGTAGTTGTACCTATTACAATGCTCACGTTAAATCCCTTTTCAGTTAAAGGCTCCAGGTGTTCCTCATGTATTTCTGCCAGCTCTGATCTACTCCACATGATTTGAGGTAAGGGTTTAACTGCGATCGACACACTCAGCCCATTGACCGCTGAATAAGATGCATTTTTAAATGTGTTCTGTTGTTCACCAGCAGGCATGAAATTTAGTTCGAATGACATTGAAGCCTGGCTCCTGAATTAATGATAATTTCCAAACTTCTAATGACCCCGTCTGCGCTATGCTTTCCTCTTTAGGGCTAACAGGCGGTTAAGTACCCGGTAAGAGCGGCCAGCATTTTTTTCAATTCGCGGCTCCCAAAAAAAGCCACCCGATATCGTTAGGGTTTACTTTCCAGTTGATTTGTTCCAGGTCTTTTTTGGTTTGTGCCGCTGCCATATCTATATGACGGTCATCCAGCTGCGTTAATGTTGTAGTTCGCATAATAATTCCGTTATCTATGTTTGTTGATAGCTATCTGCAATGTGTCCGATTACGGAGTATGACTGTTGCAGATGCCTTACCATCAATGAAATTATTACAATTACATTAGAAAGTCAATAATACAATTACATTATATTTTTAATTTTAGTGTTGCAAACGTGCGAATCGCACGCTAAAGTGTAATCGTCATGATGCATTTACAGACTTACCAGGAGCTTCAAAATGACAATTGATGAATTCAAAGAAAAGTACCCCGGTGCTTCATGGTTAGAAGATATAAGTGGGTGTGAACGTTGGACCAATGGGCTTGAGCCTGACTCTAAACATGAAAGTGTCTGGTTTGATAGCGATGGTCAGGAATGCCAACATCCGGATTTTTAGGCGGAATATTTTGGAGAAAACGATAATGAGAGAATTAGATGAAAAACACGTAAACACGGCGCTGGCCGCACTGCGTTTTGCACAAGATAGCATGGAAGAAGGATCTAAAGCCTTTCAAAACATGATTCATTTTAGTGATACAGAAGCCCCAACAAATGAAAGCATTGATGAAGTTTGCGAAACAATCAATAGTGAATCTGTTTTTGTTGGCACCTCTAAATCACTTCAAGCAAACTGGATGTCGGGCCGAGAGCAGGGGATTTGGGAGGTTATTGCAAAAGTTGCAAGAGAAAACAAAAAGTTGGCAATCTCTCTTGCTCGTGAAATGGAAGTTACAACAACCAATATTCACGAATTTGATTGGGAAAACTTTACTGAGATTTTTGGCTCAAAAGAAGCTTTTTTGAAAGCACGTAATGGCGAATAGTTGTTCGCCCATTATCAGTTGATAGTTTAATTTTAGGAGATCATCAAATGTCACAACTTACTATTGAAGAAGCTGGCTTAATCCTGCAGTGGATCGGCAAAGAAATGTTTAACGATAATGTGATAGCAGCTGCCACCGTCCAGTTTAGAGAACACGCTCACAAAGCCGAAGAGTTAGCGGATTTTCTAATTGAAAATGATATTGATGAAGACAGGGCTTCTGAGCTAACAGAAAACGTAGACCTGGATGAATTGATTGGTTTTGATTTGCAGGATTAATCGCTCGTGGGAGTAGTACCAGGCGGCTGTGTAAATCCACTTTGAGTTTAAATAGTAGTGACTAATGAAGAATTGCTAAAAGCATACCTTGTGGTTAAGGAATTTTATGGTGTTGACGCACTCAATGGATTTGAAGCGGCCCTTGGTAACAAAAAGAAACCCGACATTCCGGATCATCTGCACGGCAGAAGGTTTTTAGAGTGGAATGCTGGTTACGATGCTGGCATGGAACGCAAACGAGCCAAAAAATGTTTAATATTTGGTCGAAAAGCAGATGGGACGTACTGGTCAGCAAGAAGGTCGGGGTGGAATGTTAATCAGGCTCAGGTGGCAAGCCAGGCTGAGCGAAATGGGGTTACAGGTGATGTAACCTTTGATTATTACGATACAGCATTGCAAAAAGTTCCTGTGCGTACCTACGTGTGCTGCATTTAGGTCATTACGATTACAAGTAAACCGGAGTAAAAGATGTCAGATGAACACTATACGAATCACGTAGTAATTTCTGAGTGTCAGGAAGAAGACGCGCCGGAAGTACTCTACGAAGTCAATTTCTTTGGTCCCGCTGAAGATTACGGCTTCGATGATATTACTGATTTTTTAACCGCAGAAGACGCTGCGGCCATAGCACAGGATGTTGCTGAAGATTGCAATTCGACAATTGTTTGGGAGTGCATCAAGCCGGGTGGTTTACCTGGAACAGAAGCCTCTGAACTAAACCTTTATAGAAAATAGTATCGATTATGGCTTACTCACTACCTGACAATGATCAAGATGTTTTGCGACATTGGCAACTGTACAAAAAAGTGTTGCACAACACTTTTGAAATCTCTGGTTTGCTCTGTGGATTTTCCATCAAAATCAATGAATACAGTCCTTTCAAAGTCAGAGTGCAAGGCTGTAAAGGTGAACGTAGTTATGTTCATTGGATTGAGTTGTTGAGCAACGGGACATCATTATATTTCAGAGTTACTGGTATTAATCCGGGGGTGCTGTTTTCTAAAAGAGGGCAGGCATTTTTGGGTAACGATAATAATATCAACTTAATTAAAGATGTCGTTGAGTTTACTGTTGGTAAGTTCTCAGAGAGATATGAGCGCTATTCCTTTCTTGAACAAATGCGACAAAGAAGTGAATTGGCATTCAGCGGAATAATAAAGCAAATGACATCAAGGCCGGAATGTAAATTTAGTGTTTCTCAGAGTGGTGTTACTGCAAACGTAATTGTGCCGAACATGAAAGGTCAAATATATGGAACAATAGATAATAATGGTCATGCAAGTTTCAGTATTAACTTACGTAATGTTTGCCCTAAAAAGACTGCGCAAATTGCACAACTATTAAGTGAAAATTAGATGCGGAACTATGTATGCCGGTTGTTGATTTTGTAGTTTCTGATGTGTAGCCAAAGCGCCATTGCTCAGGCGCTCCCTGAAATTGATGACAGGCCCTGGGGTTTTTATGTGATCGCGTTGCTCCTTTTCTGCTGCTTTTTAATATGGCTTGGCATTAAAACCACCTCTGATGGCAGCTTGACCTCTACTTTTAACTTCGGTTCAAAATGAGGGGGTTACGGTGGCAGTACGATGTGATGAATATGCCTGGCCTTGGTACCAACAAGTCAGGAATAGTATTTTTATCAAAGGCGAATACTCAAATGAAACTTAAGAGAGTTAAGCAATGTGCTAAATGCCCATGGAAAAAGCGGGTTAATCCGCATGATATCCCCAATGGGTACGATATAGAAAAACACAAAGAGCTTATATCGACAATTGCCGATCCTGATGATGCTTTTTCTACACTAGGAAACACACTCAGAGTCATGGCCTGTCATGAAACTGCAGATGCACATTGTGTCGGTTGGCTGCATAATCAGCTTGGCCCCGGAAACAATATCGGGCTAAGATTGAAGATGCGTAACTGTGAAAATATCTCAAAACTTCAGGTCGTTGGGGAGCAGCATGAATCCTTTGGTGAGACCTTGCCTGTAGCGAAGGCTTTTGAATAAATATTACCAGGATGAAAATGCATCAACATGAGCTAGAGAGTGTCAGAAACAAGTTTAAATCGCTTGTAGAGCAGTGTGATGATTTTACTCATGCAAGCGACATCATTAAATCACACACTTACGGCATAGGTATCGATCGTTCCACTGTGAGCCGGATTTACAAAGGTGAAGGTAAATCCGGTGTAATATCAATGGCAACCAGGATACTAGAGTTGCATTTTGAACGAGAATGTAATACTCAAAAAAAGTAAGTCGGACAATTGGATTTTCCGACCCTTCTTAACTATTTTGATTACAACATGCGCTCGTGACGCAAACTAATTTTTTTGCGAGACTGACTCATCTTTTTATGCCTGTCTTGAAGAGTTTCATGAATTTGTCCCTTATCGTTAAACTATGCTTCTACGCGACGCATTTTAGTCAAAGGTTACTCGTACCAGCGCACCGGTATCAGTCGTGCATGAAAAACTGCTTTCTTTGCTCATTTTCTCACAGTTACCAAACTCTTCACTTTCAAAGAGCAACTGTGAGCCGGCATTATTTGAAGCAAGAACAATCGTCGTGCTACCACTATCCGTAGTTGAGGTCACTTTTGCAGCTGCCATCGGTGATACCACATGCGACCATTCGCTGATATTACCGTCTTTCATAATCTCAACCTTAAACGGCTTTTGTACAGTCAGATCCTGCGAAGATGCGCTCATGCTAATTGCCAAAAGACCAGAAAAAATCACATATTTCATTTTTATTTTCTCCATATTCCAATGGTGCGCAAAGCCCGTTAATTAGTTGATAAGGTCGTCTTCGTTATAGCGTCTAACTGCATCTCCAACTGAGCTTGCATCGGTCCAAACGGTCATACCGTTAGAACCCGAACCAACGTAAACAATCCCAGCTCTATTGATACCGTCGTGGTAAGCAACGTGTATATCACCCTCAATCGCAGCATTTTCCAAAGCAATTTCGTGAAACTCAAAACCTGCGTAATCTTCCGCTATATCTTCTTGCAGTGCTTTATCTAAATCTTTAAATTCAATCTCCATAAATTTCTCCTTTAATTTCAACGTAGTTTATTGATGTACAATTTTCAGCAGACTTTCAACTTTTTCCAGAGATAGATTTTTTACAAAATCATTCTTTGAAAATGCTTCAATTAATTCCCTTCGTTGAGCTGTCGCGTTTCTTTGCTTTTCCATATCTTCGGCTGTCCTGAACACTTCGATATAACTGTCAGTAACAGATCCTCTTGACAGAACAAGACCAAAATCAAGTTTGCGTACAATTCGATAACTTTGATTATCGATTGCTGCATTAACTCTAGCGAAATGAGTTAAAGTACCCACAGCTTCAATGCGCTGCTTCCGAGATACTGAACGGTCCCATTTAACTAAATAAACTTCATTACCTACGTCAGCTTTAGAAATCATCATTTATTCCAATTACAAAGTTCGAGCGTCAGCAACGCCCTTTGATGTAAGTTGATAATGCTGTCCACTTCTCAAAACGACACCATCATCAACCATTGTTTTTATTGTTTTGCTTATTGCTAACGCAGCAGCTTGAGGTGTAGCAAAAACATAGCCTTCAAATGCAAGATCACTAATTTCTGACAGACGTAACTCACACTGTTGACCGATATATGCCTTAAACCTAAGCATTTCTCGCAATACATTGGCTTTTAGTTGCTCGCTAGAAAGGTGTTTTTCGCTGTTACGTTCTGACATTTAGGGTAATTCCAACCCTATAAACGTTCAGCGCTATCGAACATTACGTTCATCGCTGTTTTAAAATCTGATATTGAGCCTTTCAGCTCTGAAATATTGATATGCGACTTTTCATAAATTCGCATCATGGTTACTAATGACTGGTAATCATAAACATTCAATTCTGACCATGATTTCCCCCGGTAACCCTGCTTCTCATCAAGAAGATCTAGAGGCTCTACACCATCAACCAGGGACTCACCTCTAATCCAAACTTTTAACTTTTCAGGCCATGAAAACATAGCTTTTATTTTGGAGTGGTGAACTTTCATCATCAGTCAACATTTCCTTTCGAATGTAATTCAACATGGAATTCAACAGCTTCCTTCATTGTGAATTTATTCTTTGGATAACGAGTCGTTCGATGTTGATCCTGAACACACCACTCAATATTTGAGTCGTTCCAAATCTGCATTCTCAATCCCGCTTTTTCACGTTTATAAATTCGCATGCACATTCACCGAAAAATTTTCCAATACTTTGTTGTCACCGACTCATACTGCGTGAATAGGGCATATTAGCTTTAACAAACTCCCAATTAGCAATATTTAATCTAGTCGCTGTATCATCGAGTTTAGTAACAAGTTGCTCAATTAGTTCCGCAGAATCAACATCACAGTCATTTAAGCCTAATGTGCAGTACAAAAACTCTAACGCAAACGTTAACCCTGTACATTCGTCAACATCACGCTCTGAGTAAAATGTAAATTCGTTGAACGCAATTAAATCGCGTACTGCTTTTTCAAGCGATTCGTCTGGGATTTTTGTTAGTTCTGACATGACATTCACTCCAATTAACATTCCAACACTCTATTCCTTCATAAGGAGGCTCAATCGCATAAGCAACCAGCCCTATGACTTTTTGCTCCTCGATGAGTGCATGGGTTATCCTTGCACCGCCATCCGGGTAGTCAACTTTCATTACCATTTCATCGTCAGTTAACAACCGATGTACCCGAATGCCTGTATTCACCGCATTCTGGAAATGTGATAAAGCTTCTTCCATATCAACCATTTGCCATTACGTTTCCCATCACAACTTAGGCCATGCATCTTCGTGGTCGATAAAGGTAAGATCAGCTGAATCGGTTCCAGCATCACACGCTTTTTCTCGGTCAACATTTGCTTCATGCAAAATAGTTTTCGCAACCGTTGGTTCATCACACATTTCAATACAGCGAGCAGCTGCGTAAACGATGCCTTGGGTAAAAATATCGTTATCTCGTGACATATTATTTCCAATATTCTTTTAATAAATCCAAAGTGATTCACCGAGCATATCAACCACCATTTTCAAAGCTTTGCTTTTCTTGGTTTGATACAGGTCGTGAAGTGCTTGGTGAAACGCAATAGTTTCTTTCTTATTGAGTCTCAAAAAAGGTTCCTCAAATTGTGAACGTATTAAAAATAGCTCACTCAACATTTGTATTGCCTTTTTCCTTTTGTTCGCTGCGTATTGCTCATTGAGCCATTTGTGAACATTGGTAAAGTCCTGCTTTCTACCTGTGAATATATGATCTTCACTGGCTGACTCACCGAGATTATTTAGCTTTGCAAATACTTCTAATGCCATACGCGAATTTTCCAATCGTTAAAATCTATTCAAAATTCAATGCCGGCAATCAGAAAAACGATTAAGGGCAAACTTCCAACTTGGTGAATTTATTTAATGCTGCACTCCGTGGAGTGCAGGAGTTAAATAAACTCTTTCGCCAGACTCTACAAAACACCATTAATGCCTTGCCAGTCATATCCTGTTTTCATTTGGCTTGCAGTAATATCGAGATACTGCCAATCCCGTCCCGAAGGAAATATATATTCCAATGGGGCGCTAAGCGCCCATTAAATTTTAAGCCAACTGCACATCAAACTGTGTGTCATTGGCCACCATGCGCTGAAACTGCTTATTACCTGAGACTGGCTTCAATGATACCAGTGTCGAGTCGTCATACCCCTTATAAGCAGCCTCAGTAGATGAATCCTGTCCATGAATAGCTACAAGCTCACACTTACCAACTTGTGGTAAGTCGATAAAGCAATCATGGTTCCACCAAAGCTGTTCAGAAATCGCAATATCGCTAATAGTTGCTTTTTTCATTTTTAGTCTCGTATAACAGTGAAGTAAGTATGAATAAACTATAGTCGCGGTGCGCGACCTTTTCAAGTATTATTTTGACTATTTTTCAGAAAAGTAATTGTTTGTTTTTGCAAACTGATAAATATCAATTAATCCTTGCTTTGTTGAGCCTGATTTATCTGACAAATCCGCTTTAAACTGTTCCCAAAAAGCTTGCATTTCTGCATCGTCTTTGAGTTCTTCTACTTTAAGGACTTGTTTTCGTTTAGCGTTGTATGTGCTGTGTTTATTACGCGTCATTTTTTAATGTCCTGTCACTTTTATTCTTGCATATACGCTATTGATAGCATCCGATAATTGCAGCAAATTACCGTTATACTTGTCAGTTACGATCTTTCTCGTTGAGTAGCCGAACAAATCAGCTACAACACCATGATCAACATTTTTAGCTAAGTGAATGATTAGCGAGTCCTCAAAGGTTTTCGCTGTAGCCCAATCTAAACCAGCTTTTTTAAGTAATGTGTTAACTTTGGTTCTGAGGTTAGTAGGCTGCTTATTAATGCCGCTCATAACTGCTCGGTGACTCATAGCGTATTCATTCAGTCGGTCATTCAATAAAGAAGGTGCGAACTCAGAAAAACCCCTATGCGTACCAAGGTTATGTCTGAATTTGGGTGGTAATTCTTGCTGCTCATACCATGCAAGATAGGTTTCAAGAGCTTGGCAGAATACCTCTGGCACTTCTATGACTCGATCTTTCTTACTGCGACTATAAGCGGCTGGTAACACCCATTTTCGGTACACTTCGCCCTTGTCACTTATTAACTGGTGCAAGCGCAATAAATTATGCTCTGTAAGCGACAGAGGAACGTAAGTTAACTGTGCTATTAGATACCTATCTTTAACTGCGAACTTGCCTGTACAGGCGGTGTTTAATAGCGAATCTATATCACTATCGACAAATATCTGCCTCAACATTTATGTAATTGCATATTTTATATATATTACTTTGCAATATAGATTACACTATCACAGTGCAATAACAAGGCAATTGAGGCAATAAACTAGGGGCGATATTGGAATAGGTCGAGAAGGTTATGGCTTTTCATCTGATTCAAAATATATTTTAAAAAGATATTAAAAACCACTTGCATAGGCTACATTGTAGCCTATAATGAAATCTCTTTCAACAAATGCTTACTACGACATAGAGCATTAATAAACGAGGCAAGTATGGACTCCACAAATAGACAAAACACTTTATTGACTGTTGCTGAGCTAAAGGAACAAAACCAGGATTTTGAATGGTATCCAACGACTGAGGAACAAATTAAAACAATAGTATCTGACGTAAAACGCCTGGCTGCTTTTTATGATATTAATGACAGAGACGTAAAGCCGCAGATATTAGATATTGGTGCAGGTGATGGTCGCGTGTTACTGGCTTTATGTGATGCGTTGAATTCTGATAAAGGTGAGCGCGATTCTAAATTTAAGCCCTTTGCGATTGAAAAAGCTGAAGTTCATACAGCAACATACAGTAGCAAAGACATTACTTTGCTGGGTACAGAGTTTTACGAAACTAATCTGATTTCTAAAAACGCCAGTTTTGCGTTTGTAAATCCCCCGTACAGTGATTTTTCAAATTGGGTATCACGGATAATACAAACACTTAATTTTAACGTGCTCTATGCTGTTATACCTCAACGCTGGACTGAGGACGAACAAATCAAATCAGCGATGAAAGTAAGAGGTATTAAATACCAACAAGTGATTGGTCAATCTGATTTTCTTGACGCTGAACGACAGGCGCGTGCCAGGGTTGATTTGGTACGCTTTAGTTTCATTGATGTCAGCGACGAAGCGATGGCAGAAGAGCAGGCCAGGATTGAAGCGCGGTTTAAAGAAGACCGCCACAACTGGCGTTGGTGGAGACCTTCATTAAACAAAGATGTAACATGCCCATTTCAACAATTTATCGAAAATGATTTAGGACTGAAAAAGACACACTCAGAAACCACGGAAAAATTCAGAGAGTATGAACAACGGGAACGCATTCGCGCCCAAATGAATGACACAGGATCTGATTGTTACGCATTGGTTAAAAGTGAAGGAATTTTACACGCGCTGCTTGACAGTTATGAACGTGATTTGCAAAAAGTGCTTGAACAATACAAGTTAATCAGTCAGCTAGACGGTGCCATTTTAGCTGAATTAGGCATTGAACATAAACAAATTGTCGAAGGTATCAAAGAAAAGTTGTTTGGCTATCGGAATGTGTATTGGAGCTTACTTTTTGACCAACTCGATACGCTCAAAGAAAAGTTGATTACGACACATAAAAAAGACTTACTTAACACGCTATCAGCAAACGCACTTGATTTTACCTATACTAATGCGGTTTACATCATCACGTTTGCAGTCGATATGGCAAACGGTCTGATTGAGGAATCATTGGTTGACGTATTTAAAACACTCACTAACAAAGATTCAATCAAGACATATTACAAATCCAATGAACATATGTTTCAAGACGATTGGCGCTATTGTACCCGTTGGGACAATGATAAAGATGCACATAAAACGTGCAAACGTGAATTAGATTACCGATTTGTGTTTAGTGGATATGGAAATTTCGGTAATGCGTCTTACGAAAAGGGACTTAGAGAAGATGCGCGATGCTTTACGTCAGATCTTGTTGTGATATTTCGTCTCTTGGGTTACAGCAATTTGATGTTGTCGAATGCATATGATTACATCTGCCCTGGCGATAAAGTGACAATTTTTGGCACGGATCCAAGCGGAGAACGTATTGAATTGGTAACTATTCGATTTTATCTAAATGGCAACCGACATATGAAATGGGATCAAGAAGCTATGCTTCGATTCAATGTGACAGTTAGTCGGGTGCTTGGTTGGGTAAGAAACAAAGAAGACTTTGCCTATGAAACCAATCAGAAAAAATTTGTTGAAGATAACGTGTGGAATATCAGTGATAATTTACAGGTAGCCCCCTCGCAAATCTTACGATTAAAAGCTGCGTAAAATGAATAGAGCGCCTAACAAGGCTACGACCCCTTGTTAGGCTTGCCATTTAAAACGAGACGTAAAAAACAGCAAAAGAACTATATCATGGAAAAATTGACCAACAAACAATTCAAGGAGCAAGTGGACAGGTGGCAGCTTCTTATATCACAGGCCAATATTACTTTACCTAACGGCGAATCCTTGCCTGACAAGTTCTTTCATGTATTCCTGGGCGTTGGATATTCAACATTCAAAAAAATGGTATCTGGTCAGGGTTCAATCAGGCCCATACAACCCTATACAGCTAAAACCATTCGCTACATTAACAAGCTGGAACCTAACGTTTTTCTTGATGAAATACGCCTTGCCATTCCTGAATACATAGACCACTACAAAGGCTAACAAGTAGCCTTTAACTCCCTCTTTTATTACAAGTAATATGTTCATTTTTCATAGGTAGCATATTGGAATACTAGACTTTCTTAAGGCATTCCAATGCTAAAAATGAATGTTGGAATAGGCTACGGCTTGGTTTGTAGATCAGTGTAATGATTTAACGCAAGCAAGCTATATCATTAAATCACATACAGACGGCACAGGTGTTGAACGCTCCACTATGGTCCTAAAAATCGGATTTACTACCCCTTCTTATCTGTTTTGAATTGGTCATTTGAAAATGATCCGGACTCCCGGTTCCTGATCAATACCGTTGAGTCTACCTGGTCAGCATCTGAGGCTTAAGGGCGGTGGTATTCGGTTACCGCCCGTTCTGTTAATGGCACATATGGGGTTCTGGTAAGGCCTTTTTTTCAGCCGGTCCAGAGATTGGGTCCGTCTGTAAGGGCGTCATTTTAAACAGTGCATTGAGAACCCGGCACGTTTCCATTGCCTTAGCAGGATCACGGTAGCTTTGCTGGTGGCTATGCGAAACAACGCCATTGCTTATCCGGTCTTCAGTGACCAACACGATGTCATACCAGGCGCCATTCTTATCAACCTTGAAATGCTGTTCGATTTCTGAGAGGGCAGCAAAATAATGTGCTTTTGCATATTCATATGCGGCACATTCTGTGAGTGGGCTAAATGCTTTATGTAACCCAGTCACAAAGGCTCGATGTGCACTCGCAAAATCGTGGTTTTGTTCAAATTTTTCCATGTGCAGGCGGTCTACTTCGCTCCGCAATATATCATGTCTTGGCAGTCTCATTATCTTATTCCTGTAGAGTGAAATGCTAACAATGATGAAATTGTATTAATTACACCGCGAAGTGTCAATAAAACAATTACATTGTCTTTTCATTTTCTGCAGCAATTAAGTTCCACGCAATTCGTAATCAGTCATCGATATCGTGACTATAGAGGTGAAGGTTTCACAAAATAAGTGTAATTATTATATTGACATATTGGCTGTAATTGATATATTTACACTCAATATTAAACAACCACTTTTTTTCACAGGTAATACTACTATGAACCGTTGGATTGACACTTCCGAATATGATGAGTTCCAGACTATGGTTGCTAATGTGTTTAACAAGCATGGGTGGGACAAAACCTGCGGCGCGTCTTGTGCTGTTGCGAAAAGAACGTTCAAAACTATTGCTTCACCAAATGACGCTATAGTGTTTCTTTCTCAGTACGATGCAGAGCATGCTTACCTTACTGCGGAATTTATTACTGAAGGGAATAATATTTTAATTACCACCACTGCGATATTACCTAAAACGTCTGACAAAAGCGCCGTCGACAGTATTGTCAGACGATATATTGCAGACATGGAAAACGTGATCAAGCGTTGTCGCATGGTGGCCCTGGCATCGTCTGAGTAGTGTGCAAGCTTAATGCTCATACCTGATGGTTTCTGACTGATAACAATGGAGTAACTTACAATGCACGAAATTTTAATAGCATGGCCTGCTGATGAAGATAATGAATGGAATAACGCGATTAAGACGGAGCCACGCTTAGCGAAAATGGCGCTACTGTATTCTCAGTCCCACTTGCGTCCGGAAGGTTTTTTAAAACGATTACTGGAACCATGGGAATGCGACAAAGATTACAATGAAATGCCGGATGAAAAAGCCGCGGCACATTGTCTTCGATACGCTTTAGAGTGTCGCTTTTCTCACAGTCATTTCGATAATGATATTAACGCATTTCTTGCAGAGTACTGGAAATACATTCGCCCAGAAAACCCAGAAAAAGTGACCTTAATTTTTAACCCTGGTGAGTACGAAACCCGACAGGTGATTTAACGGGGATAATCGCTAAGCGATAAGTCATGAATGTATCGAAACCATGATTTCATGGTTACTACTTAGTGTGTGGTAAAACAAAGAAGGAGCTGGTGATGATGTTTATTGAATCGCCCGGGCGGCAACGGCCCGGCAAAAGAATCAAAGAAAAGCCTATTTCACAACGCAAATATGGCTGGTACACCCGATTTACAAAGCCCCAAAAGAGCAAAAGTAAGAAAGGGTATTAGTACATGCCCAGGTCAGCACGTACCTGGTTTTATAATCAATAGGCCGGTTACCAGGTGCTGATTTTCAGAGGTGGGGCTACTGCGTAACCGGGCGCATTTCTTTGCGCCACAACGATTAGAGGCAATAAACGGATGAAAGGATCAGAAAAACTTAGTTATCTGACACAATGTGAATATGGCATCCATCGCGATGAAGAGTGTGGGTAAACCTCATGAAAGCGAATAAAGAGTTAATCGACTGCACAGAATGTGGCTCCAGTGACGTTGGGGCGTCGAGTCACATTGCTCACTGTTATTCGTGTGGACATGCAATTATAGCCGAAACCACAGACATGGCCGTTAAAAAGTGGAATGGCCAATCAAAAGACAAAGATACCGCCTGGCTGGATCCCCTATAAGACTTTTACTATTTATTTGACCCTAAAGCAGGAGTGCATACACGCATGAGCAATTTAACTGCAGAACAACTCATTTCAGCGATTCATAGTGCCGACAACCTTAATGAATTAAAACGCCTGGTTGGTCCTCCACAATCAGAGGAACGCCGGGCCGCAGAACGCTTAAAGCAAATTGACAGAATATTCGACAGGTGGGCGGACAAATTGGACCAAATGCCACCAGCAACAAAAGAGCGATTCGAGCGCCTGGATCGAGAACAAACCGAATTTGAAAATAAGTACTGCTGAAGCATGCAGTCAAAGACTCCCTCATACATATCAGCGACTGAGCCAGACTGTCATGGGTAAACGTCTGGCTCAGGTAACCATACGGGCGACCTGCTGCAATTTCGATATTTGCCAGTCACATTAAAGGTTATCGAGGTGATGTAGTTTATCAACCGATGTCACCTGGGCCGCTTGCCCTTCCTGTTGTTCACTTTATCCGGCAACTTATCAGTTGTAGTAGTCTGAATATAAGGTGTCCTTTGGGCAGGGTGCCCTCATTCACCTACAAATTTGTGGAACTTCTCATCATTCAATGTAATTATTATATTGACAATATAAACACTTGTGTTAACATTTGAATGGTCAACATTTTGGTCCCGATGACAAAATGATGCTCATTAGTTTAACCGTAAATTTCACCAGACTCAGAGGACACTCACAATGAGACAATCAATGGTCACTACACAAGATATGCCAGAACAACAACCCCTGCAGGAGGTCCGGAAAGATGATAATTCGGGTACCGATACCGGGTTATCTCTTTGTACGATGCGTCAGGTGATCGACAGACATGTTTTTAATGATCAGCAACGCCAATCAAAATGGTCTGAGGACCTGGCGCTTGCCATGCTTGAGCGTCGCTATCATGCACTGGCTGAGTACCTGTCTCATGGCGTTGGTTTCAATGACAAATCAAAAGCAGCGTTTTGTGAATTGATTGGTTATGAGGCTGTTTTTCGCAAAAAAGATATGGATTTCCTGATAGCCAATTACTGCGGGATATCATTAGCCGTCATGCTGGCTGAGCGCACTATTAAACAGGCAAAGAAAGCCCTGAAGTATGCAGATGAAAGTCTTCGTCAAAAGTTCTCTAATGCAGATACGGTCATTGACTGGGTCCACCAGCTGGTGGAGAGCGGATATAACACCGTTATCTCACAAGGTAACAAGTCATTTTTGGTGGACCGCGAAGGGAAAGGCTACCACCTGCAACGGACATTGGTGCGCGAATATGCGCAGCGGTTTATTGAGGTGCAAGAGGCGGTGTGTGCACGCAAGGCGTTGACTAACACCCAAACGGTTCACCACTGAATCGCATTCTATGCTGTTGTGAATTTGTCCGTATTCGATGTGAGGAAAAGGCGTTATGTCAGAATCTAATTGTGATCGTTGTCGTCAGTGGTTGGCGTCCGGCCCTTCCCCGAAACAGCTGGGTGAAAAACTCTTGCTGGTGGAGGGATACCTGGAAAAAACCGGGCCATTACATCCGAAGTATGCTGATTATCGTGCGACGCATACCATACTGTTGGCGCATATTAGCAGCCTTCAAAAAAGCGATAGCCAGCCAGCCGAAAAGACAAGTCAGAATGCTACCCATGCGCCTGAGCACGATCAGCCTGGACCTGATTTGTCTGCGTTGGGGTCAGATGTGCCGGATGTGGCTGAATTTCAATCAGTGGATGAAAAACTCGAAGCCTTTAAGCGATTAAAGTTAAAGCTTGGGGAATTAGAGGTGAGGACAAAGAGGGACATTGAAGCCTGATTCACTTTAAGTTGTGGCGCTCTGGCGCCTTGAATAATTGAATACCGGGAGATTAGAACAATGAAACAATCCAAAAAAAGTATATACAACACAAACTATGAGCACCTGGAAACGCTGGGCATTGTAAAAGACGGTAAATTGCGCACGTACGCTAAAAGTAAGGCTGGTGGTTTTACCGATCTGGTGTGTGAAAGACTGCCACTACTGGATAATTTTAACAGTCAGGGAACATTGGCGATCTCAATAGCGCACTACTTTAAACAAAATGGAGACTTATGCTGTGACCCAGACATGGTGCTGTTTTTACACCCTGAATTGAAGTCGGTTGAAGCTTACTCCTTTCAGCAGGCTATCCCTTGTGCCTATCATGTGGTGTATCCCGAACCCGGAAAGGTCTGCACGGTATTGAGACAGCAGCTCAATACATTTCTGGAGCAATGGTTAACTATTTTAATCGAACAAGGGCATGGAAAAGTGTGGGAGGAAAGTGCAGAGGTCGCATAAGCGGCTTTTGTTCTTTACCCTCGATTAACTTGCACGCCTGGGAACTCTACTATCAACACCCTCTCAAAACACTGGACTTAAATGCCTGAAGCACTGTTGCGGATAACGCCACATAATTTATCTGGTGATGAGGTTCTTCGTACCAATAGAGATATTGATTGCAGTATAAATCCATCTTCAGCTTAGTCGTACTTGTTTATAAACGGTTACGCTTATATTCTTGCTGGCTAATGCTATTGATAAAGCGCATTAGTGTGCTGACGTGAAAGGAAAAAGCTATGTTACTTATCGAGTATATCAGATCTGTCTATGGACCCAAGCGAGGCAATAAAGCGGCCTTTTTAAGGGATAATCCTGAGATATTACCTCAGGAATTAAGCCGATGGTTAAAGAATGATTATAAGGTGCACCTTGACTCAGGGGATATTTACAAACCTGTTTCCAGGAAAGTCATTGTTAAAAAAATTCCTAAAATATCAAATTAACACTTGTGCTTATAAGCAGAAGTGTTAATATTGTTTCAGGTTAACATATTATCGTCGCCACCTGGAGTTTATTATGGTTTTTTCCCCTGTTATTTCAAAAGTCGCGAACTGCTTAATGCAATGTACCGGGGCGTTCTTACTTTTATCCTCTGATAACTTTCTGGGGTTGTACATTTTTTACTGTATTTTTGGGCTTCGCGTTTTTATCGACGTAGCAGGCTTATTATCAGGCCTTATTGCGGGCCATAACTTCAATAATCTGGCTGATTCAATTTCAGGTACGCCCCGGCTGGATTACGGGACTGAAGTTGTGTACTCGTTGGTGCTGGTGGCGTGTGGGGAATTCTTAGCAGGACTGTGCTGGATGGTGGTAAGTCATCTCTGTGCTAAACGTTTGCAGGCTAAGGTGAATAAAGGGTATACAACCTGTCGGCTTATCGAAGTTTAAGCGGTGAAGGGTTAAATCAATTCTATATCGTTTTCTGTCTCGCATTGCTAAACCCAATCAGGACATAGCCACCATAAGTCGATCGCACTGGTATTTACTGCCGTAAAAAGTGGCGGCTTTGAAGCCTGGTAACGTCACGACGTCTCTGTAATGCACTCATTCACAAATAAACTCGGGGTCCATCATGGCTTTATCTGAATATACAAGAAATACGGCTATCACCATTATCAACCAACTTGGGGGTTCTGCGCGTCTGAATATGATGATTGGGCTGAAAAAAGTGCTTGGAGCGCCTTTTTTGGTGGATGAAAAAGAAAACTCTAATGTACGCCTGCAGTTCGACTTTAAGGCCTGTAATGTTCCAAATATCAAGCGAGTTGTGATCACATACATCGAGTCATCAGATACCTATGATATGGAATTATGGAAGGGGTTGAGTGAAAAGCAGTTACTTACCACTATTAACTGGAGCCCTGAAAAACTCGCTGAAAAGTTTCGGGTAGCACATTTTGAGAACGTTTATTGTGATCAGCTGGTGGAACTGTTCGAGGATTCAACCGGGTTAACACTCCAGGTCCCGGACTTGTTAACCTCCGGCATGACTGAAAGCAGACAGTATTCTTAGAGTCAGGCTGCTTTAGTGAATATAGTTCAGTTATTTTGATTTCAACCTGTCTGGTGACAGTCCTGTTTTTATTATCAGGACTCACCAGATAATCAGATAAACACCCATTACATTCATTCAGGATCGACATGTTAACAATTAAAGATGTTCGGGAAAAACGTGGTTGGACACAGGAGCTAGCTGCTGAGAAATGCCATGTCAGCAAACGTACACTGTCGCGGTTCTAAAACGGCAAGCCGGTTTCACAAGAGTATGCACAAAGAATACTAAATACCCTTGGCGTGGAAACAAAAGGGCAGCAATATTGGTATGAGGGTGAAGAGCTTATCATTAAAGTCCCTGGGTCGGGCCAGCCGAATAGCCTCACTGATACAGGCGCCATTGAGTCTCATTGGCTGCTGGCTCAGCGGGTGTTACTCGCCGTACTCGTATTTATCTCTTGCTGGGTAGGCGGGGTATTTGATGCCATTACGGGGTGGGGAGTTAAATTCCTTGGCGCATTCTGTTTTTTACTTCATTGCATTGCTATATATAGCTTTTTTAGTGTAAAGGAGGAGCCTGAAGCTTTTCGCGCCTGGAATAAATCTCAGAGCTTTTCGGTGCGGTGCATTATGACGGTGTATTTACTTTGTGTTCCGTTGTTAGGATTAAGTGGAGGGGGATTTTTTATAATTAAAGGCTCCGGACTCTACGACAATTGGCACGCGGACAAAATAATGGAAGTCATAATGACTACTCAACACGCATACTTTAAAGGTGCTGATCATGTGGCCGTGGATTTCATGTCAAAGGATTTTGTGATCCGTCATGGTCTTAGTGAGTTCGCCACCGAAAAGGAAGCCATTATACTGGCACGGCAGTTGACCCGATATCAATATCACTGGGAGCCGGGTTCGCAAGTGATTACACTGACTATGAAAGGGCTGCTTGACTGCAGTAAGACCGCCAGACGAATGAATAAGTTGTTTGCCCAATATACCACGTCATTTGATGCTACCTGTGACGAACAAACCGTAATTACAAAGTACGATGTATCTAAATACCAATCTTAATCACGCGCCACGGCGGCAAACATAAATACAGCCGGTCTCGTGGCGTGAGAATGCCTGCCTATTCGTTATCATTCCTTCCTTATAAACATATCAAAGTATAGTGTCTTGCATTCTGGTGAAATTATTTTATTGACATTCTGAATGTAATTATTATAATTACATTCATCAATATTAATTACACAACCACAGGCATTTTCAACATGAAGCTTGGCGAAATAATAGAAACGATAATACTATCCAGAACATCCGGAAAACTGGGTGAATATTTAGGTAGTACTGCAGCGACATTTGGTGCCTGCCGTATTGATGGAGTTGTTTACAAAGTTAAACGCTTTATTGAAGCTGAATCTTCCAGCTATTGGGAGGTTTTGAATGTCAATACAGGTAGAGTTGCTTACTGTAAAAACGAGTCTGATTTGTCAGCGCTTGAAGTAATTTAATCGTAGATATTGGAGTATTCTTGTTATGGAAAATTTAGAGCAAAACGGTTTCGTTTTTAATGCTATCAGAGACCTGATTGATGAGCCTGAGAACCCTTCTTTGCAGCAGTTAAGGGAAACATTAGACGCGCTTTATAAACAAAAAGAATACATTGCAGCAGCGAGAGTGCAGCACAGAATTAACTCAATTGTATTGGGTTAAGCAGGAATTATGAGGGAGCTATCAACATGAGTAATAACGTTTATTTTAAGCTTATTGAAGGGCGGTTGACTGGATCAGAAAATACAGGTGATGGGTTCATTTCCGTAGAAAATGAGTCAACCCATGTCTATCTTTTTCCCTGTGCGGCCAATATCGAATCTGCCGGGCGTATTGCGATAGAATTTTTAATATCTGATGATTTTGATGTGACCGGCACTACAATGATGTTTTTAAGTATGCCTAAGCAGCCAATATCTACGGTTGAAAAAGTTGCTTGCCAATGGATGCTGGAAAGTCGCCCGTCTGACGATGCGAATGAGATACTTCCATGGCTTGAAGGAATGGGGTTGCAAGACTGGGAAGCCAGAAAGGTGTTTGACTTGTTCGTAAGATATGTAATGGCCACCCTGTTTCAGGGGGTAGAACTTGTATTTGAGCCGGCTAAGCCTGAATTGGAGCTGATTGAGTAAAGTCTCGCAAAAACCTAAACGATTGAATGTAAGGAGGTGCAACGTGAAAAGACTAACTAAACAAAATGAGGTCTTCCCTGGTGAATACAGTAATGGTAGCTCTACGGTTGTAGTGACTGAGTGCAGAGACGGTTCTGTGTGCTATCAAAGTGTTTCTGGTAAACGGTTGAACGGTCGTTGTGATTCTATGTCATTTATGAAAACTTTTAAGCGAGTCATCTGAGTCCAACGGCTAAAGCAGGCTTCCTGTCAATTCAGAAGGGCAGGTACCGCTTAACTTGTGGAGTGATAATCGGTGTTTTTAGCAGCAGTTGATACATGTGACCATTGCGGTTGTACGATATACCCGGACGACGAGAAGGCTAATCATGAGTTAGCTCATTATCATATTGAGTGTGCAGAGAGATTGAATTTGCCAGAAGAGGAGTCAGATGAATAGCTTATCTTGATTAGAAACAAGTGACGGCGCAAAGCAGTTGTACATGTAGGAGAGTACTTTATAAAGTCTCATACTAGGTTGCTATATGTGTCGCTACTCAGGCTAGGCTTTCAGATGCAATTGAAACTTTCATAGCAGATACGGTAATTTTGAGCAGGGAAACAATTTTCGAGTAATAAAATATCAAACTGAAGGTCTCAAATGTACGTATAGCGGACATTTCATTTTCTTTCCTATGAAAACACAGAATTTGGTTTTTCAGGGGAAACGGATGTTACTATGAAGTAGCATTAATACGCAGTTAGTATTCAAGGGGGAGTATGGGTGTTTAATCGTAAGGAAGTTAAAGAAATTATATTAAAAAAATGGATATTTCCTGATTTCTCAAACAAGCTCACATGGTTGGTGGGTGGTGCAGGAGTAACTATTCTTTTAACACCTACTCCTTTAAAGCAAATTTTTTATAATTGGCTTGTAGACACTTTTAACTTAAATTCCGGCGAACACTATTCTCTTCCAGAACTTCAATCTAGTACGGCGGATTATTGGATAGGTTTTGGACTGATACTGTTAGCATTAGTCCACAATATCGGTTACAGGTTTTTTATTTATAGAGAAAACAAGTTAGCGCATATAGAAATACAAGAGTTAATTGAAGTTGATAAAAAGCTCTTTACTGAGTTTGTCGAGTTGCTACCCTCAGATGGCTTGGACGTTAAGCTTTTAGAGGAACATGATTTTGGTAATTCTTACCATGGTAATGCAGTTAAAGCCTTGGATAGATTTGTTCATACGTGGAACAATACTCAGAAGCAGTTTTTAGATCCTGAACTTGAACAAAAGCGAAGTAACTTCATCACAAAATCTCGACACTTTATCTATACACTGGCGAACAGGTCTAGCGCAATTGGTAATGGAGAGATTTTATCGTGTGTGCCAAGTGAATATAGGAATGCATGGGATTGGCCTCCTCATGTAGATGAGCAAATCAGGGAGTTAAACGACTTAGGTACAGAACTTTTTGAGTTACATCAAGATTTGATTCTTACTGCTCGAAAAGAGCTTAAATGCTAACAAGCCAAGTAAGTGGGATAGTTTTAAGCAGGGTCCCGTCGTTTCGCTCCTTATTTTAGCCTGCTTAAAAGTTGCACCTGCTTGTGGCGCAATATTGTTATCAAAGTTAGGAGTGAAAATCGTTCGAAGAACTGTTAGAGCTTGTAGAGGAAAAACTCCGAGAAATCGGGTAGCCGGAGGTTTCTAAGACCCTCCAGCCCCCCACAACACCCTGCATGCGGCTCCGCACAGGGCGTTTCATTCAGGATAGTGAAGCGCTATCCAACCATCCCGTAGCGAATAAAGCCCTTTGGATTTTAAGTATTCAAGTGATAAGGTTTGATTGATCCTCGGGGATTTGGCACTGCGCCATGGTCCTTAGCTGGTGATACCACACGCCATTGCGACTCGAACATGCACATCTCGACTCATCAGATTTCTATCCTTGGTCGGGGCTTGCGCCATTGTTGTAGGGCTAATAAAAAGCCTCATACCAAACAGGTCTGTATATCGCATTCTATGGTACAGCTGACGTTATTTAACATAAATACAGTTTCATAATGGCGTTCTGGCGTTCAATTAAATTATACAATCTGGTAGTAATAAAGACCCATACTAAATGGCACGTTCACCCGCAACCTTTTACCGGTTTCCAGCAACTGTTTATCAATTGCTAGCAACCATTTACCAGCGATAAGCAGTCTTTTACAAACATTGGGCAACCGTTTGTCAAATGGTTATTAGTGGCATCCACGGTATGATTCTTTATACCTGGTATAAATAAAGTCCTCTCCGACAGTACAGCCTTTCAGTAAGGCGTGCGTTATTCACCAGGCATTCAGTGAAGCAATCACCCCTACACCAACCTGATACACTATCTTATCTGAATGACCGATTTACCATCATTCAACATTCGAGAGGCTGGCACGCTCACAGTCCCATTCCACATTGAATTAATTTAAACGCCTGTCAGCAACATTGTTTAGCGTGTTCTTTGTAATTCATGTAATTATATTATTGACGCCAAAAAAGTCATTGATATAATTACACCAAGTTATACAAACTCATATTGCCACACAGGAGTGCACTCATGTACAACAGTTTTGATGATCTGGTAAAGCAGACTTACCGCAGCTCCAGGAAAAGTCTCGAAGGCTATTATTTCTTCGATGAAGTAAAGCAAGCATGGTTTAGGGTGGTTAAAGCCAGTCTTGTATTTGTCTCCTTTGAATATTCCTTTGGTGTACGTTGGGGCAGTAGCTGGCATCGTATTGAAGAAGCTGAACGGTGCGACAGAAAACGCTCTGACCACATAATGTGTTGTAGCAAGTCTGAGTTTTATAAACTTAAAGCGTAAAGAACAACAAGCACCTTCGGGTGCTTATTATTTTCATTGCAAAATGGAATATTACTTTATCGCACCACAGCATCCGTGGACTGATATTTTATCCAAAAACAGAAGAGAGGTAACATCGATGTTTTCTATTGAGCAATATGATCAGGCGATTGAAGCCCTGAAATGTGCCAGGCAACAAAAAGTCGAGGGCACAGAAAAAAATGGCTGCTCAGTGTGTGGTGGTTGCTGTCACCCTGACACATGTGGCCACAACCCTCTTTATGCAATGCATATGTGTCAACAGATTACTGAACAGTCTGCCGCGCTACATGAGTCACTACACGAACTAAGTGGCGTTTATACATATATGGGTGAGACTGTTGGTGCTGCTCGTGTTGTCGTTCCGGGAAAGGCGGAGCAATAACGGGGCGTTGTCACCGGTCTGTCCAATCTACTTTGAAGATTCTGAACTGGATCCTCGTGTTTTTACCAATGAAGCTGCAGTAAATAAATCATACGAGATACTGATGAATAGATAGTATTGCCATTTATTCAAGATGGTTAAGTTTAACGGTATAACAATGGAATATTAATCAACGAACATTTCCGGTTTCTTATAACCCGGTTCCGCTTTTCTGCAACTTACCACCAGTACTACGAAAAGACTTGCCAATTTCTCGCAATAAAACGCAACCATAGAGTGTATCGCTACGTTCGGATAGCCAAAACCTGACAATAGGATTGGCGTTTTTGAAAGCAGCCCGATGACAATCGGAGATGTTGATCTCAGACCGGAGGATGTATTAATCCGGCCAACGCAAATACGATAGTTACCATAACAAACAACAAAAGCAGCCCGGTAATAGATATAATCTTTATTGAGATAATATCTATGCTGGTGGACTCATTATTGTTAAGCATCCGGATGAATTTACAGGTCAGCAGCGCAAGGAATGCCGCAGAACCAGAAAGCACTATCAATGACCGGACTTCATTCCAGGCTGGCACATCAATATCGACGAATAGAAACGTCACTGCAAATATCATAAACCACGAGCCGTAATCCCTTACCCTGCAAATGATGTGCTCCTGCAGTACAAGTTGTGCTCCTTTGATGTTTGTCATTTCTTCATCCAGATGTCGTAAAGCTCTCTGGGATAACGATAAGGTAATTTAGCTCAATACTCCAGTAGCTATGCTATGTGCGTTTACCAATACTGTCAGCTATTGCTGTTAAACCGACCTGCAAATTGTTTTCCACCATTCGAAAGATTTGGCGTTTCGCCTGCAATGCGGGAATTGTTTCAATCTGAACTCATCCGGCGCTGGAAGGCAGTTATCTCAATCAAGGATGAAAATTGTTATTCAGCTTTACATGCTTACCGACTACCAGGTTGAATATTAGCGTGACCATTATGGTAAGAGCTAACGCTGGAAGGATTATTTAAAAATCAATAATTCCGAATAGAAACGCAAATGACACGATCCTGCCCGATTAAATTTATGCACAGCTTGCATCGTCGCTTTACCTATAAGCGCTTTAATCATAAAAAAGTGGTGAGTAATGCAGTAGGCAGGCAGTAAATAAAACGCTATCACTCAGAATTAGTGCAGGCTATCCAGGCTGGTGGCGTGCCCGGCAAAGTGAGTACCTGTTGTAGATGATTTTAAATGGGTGGGGCAGGGGCTAATCAATCACACAGTGGCTTGCACATTGTTGACTCCACTGAAAGATGAGATATCACTGTATAGCGTACTGGACCATACGGTGAGTAATACTCTGCCAGCACTTAATTATCAAAGGTGAAAGCCGGTTGACGTTTGATGTGCTCGAAAACCCAGACTATCCCCTCAAAACTGTATACAGGAGACCGGTGGTTTATAGCGTTGATGTTCTGATTAACTGGAGAGTCACATGCACTAAACTAAGTATAGTGAGTTGCTCTGGGAGTTCAGCGCTATTGTTGACCATAAAGGTCAATCACCTTCATTGAATTTCCTGAAGCCATTATCGCTAATCCATCAGTGCTAATGACTGTGCTGGCGGACGTGTCATATGAAGAATAATTTGCCAAAATAGAAAACTCTTTTTCGAACTCAGTCTTGTGAACCATATTCACGTCACTTTCAGAAGTTTTTACCTCGCCGTATTATTGCTTTGGCATGGCTATACAGGCCGGTTCCGTGAAGTCTGTTCCAGTCGTGGAGTTTCAGCTGGTGGCAAGAGTCGTCTTCACGGTGTTTTAGCTCTCTTTCCATTGACCTCCTCATTACTTGTCTGCTCAGGCCACTTTTCAATTATGGCCTTTAGCATTTGAATGGTTAGTGTGTTTCCCTGTCCTTTTCTGAACTGCGTAACCGCTCTTCGATTTCTCCCAAAGTGATTAGCCAACTGGTTGCCATTTTCCAGGCTTAGTATTTTACAGACGGCCTCAATGATTTCGTTATTACTCTCAGGTTTTTTCATTAATGTGTTCGCATTTTGTTGACATGCTTTGTGTTCGCTTTATAGTGTCATTGGTATGTTGCTTTTTCAATATCTTTATCACTCTGGAGGGTGTGCTATGAAAGATCGGATTATTGATGCCGAAGGTAACCAGACCGTAACTCGGATTTGTGATATGCGTGATGGTTTTAAGTTGCAGGTTATGAGGAGTGGTGTCGACGGCGATATCCACGTCTCAATGATGAGGGAAAGCGACCGCATTTCTTTTGATAGCGTGGAGTTCTGCGCATCTGGTTCGCAAAGCCCGAATACATTTAAAGCGCTAATCAACTTAATTGAAGCGATGAAAAAGGATTCTGCTGAACGACCACAAGATTAAATAGAGCGCCTGTCATGACATACCAATTTGAATGGAGGGAGGTCCTTGACGAAAACGACCTCTCAATTCGACATGAACTCATGGTGATCTTCACCTTGGTATCGATTCGTAAAGTGAAAGATAAATGGAACCTGTTCCGTGATGACATTCCATGGGAAGGTGCGTCTGAATTTATTGAGGTCGAACTGGCCAAAACATACGTTGAGGCAACAGTGAGTTGTAAGCTTGAATCGTTTTCTAAAAAGCGTGATCTGGCACAACAGGAGAAAGGAGTGTATCTGCTTGTGAATCGTTGCAAGCAACATCACTACCTACACAAAGAAACGTATGAAGCTGCTGTCGAAGTGGTGGAAGAGCTGCTGAGCGAAGATTCTCTGAACTCATTGTAAATGTGATGAGGTCTATTCTGGCTGAGGCATGGGATGATTACCTTAAGCCTGATGGCGCTCTTAGTGTTGCAGCCTGCTTATGGACTTTTAACCTGTAGTCAGCCTGAACAGTTCAACATGAAAGCTAAAACTGGTTGCAGGTTTTATTCAACAACCAATACCTTCGGATTCACACTTGCATGCATTTGCTGAACCGATTGCGAGATACTCAATCAGCAACCCAACCGGAAAAATCCACCAGACTACCAATCAGCCTTTCTCATCAATACATCCCAGCGGATGCACATGACCTTAGTCCTCTTAATGTTTATTCATTAAAAGAATCGAATACCTTCATTAGAAGACACAATGACCCTGCATAGTTCGTCCTGACTTGTGATTTCATTCCCGAGTTTTCTCATCGCCCCATAAGTGCCGGTGATATAGAAGCATTTACCGAATTCAGGGTGCCTGTCTGTATAACAGAGTCCACGACTCTTTAGGTATGCATTTAGATGAAATGGCATCGATGTAACCCATAACACTGATGGACCATAAAACCGTCTCGCCCGGGTTAGTATCGACAAGAATTGCTCAGGATATAACATCATTAACCACGTCAAAGCATTAACATCACCGCCAGCTCTATGTGCGTCATATCGATAGCCAGCAGCTTTAAGTAATGACGTCAACGAAGCATCCGAAGAAACCTTGCGCCAGTCAGCATCTAACACCGAGCATGCCCATCGTTTATTTTGTATCGATGGGCACAGTCGAGACAAGAACCTACAATCAAATGATGCCCCGTGACCAAGCAACACATCAGCCCGCCCAATTACATCCCACACCTTGGAGGATTTTATATGCTGGTTAAGTGTCATATCAGATGTAATCCCAGTCTGCTCGCTAATGTAGGCAGGGATAACATTCAAAGGCGGCTGGTGAAAGCTTTGATGAAGATGCTGAATATCAACGATGCCATCTGATTTTGTGTAGTGTACTTCTCGGCACGCACATTCAATGACAGTATCTTCCTGACTACCTCCTGTAGTTTCAACATCAACAATGACGCAGCGATAAGTATTTCCATCACTCTGAGAGCAATGCCCTTTTCCGATAAAGCTTATTGCGCCATTTGATAGTGGCACTGACTTCAGCATGTAGGATTTCTCATACCTGCGGATGCGTTCATTGATTTAACGTCTTGATTAGCTTTGCTGCCTCAAAGCGACCATCAGGTGCTTCCTTAGTAACCTCGCTGGTAACTCCAAATTGAGCCGCCTTTTTATTTTCAAACTGCTGACCAAAGTTTTCTGCCAATGAAGACATGTTGGCTATGGTGCTTTTTTGGATCTGCTTGATTTGAATATCAACACTAAAGTGCGGGTCCCATGACCACTGCTCCGTAAACGGTAGCGACCTAATTTCCCTTAGATGCTGATGCGAAGTGGCAGAATTGCCCATATTCATCATCTTAAAATAAACATCAGAAACGTTTCTGTCGATTAATTGGTGTTCAAGTATTTCTAAATCGAGATAAACACCATCCCTCTCCATTTGATGAAGGATAATTATACTGCACGCATCAATTTTACCATTAAAGGCGCATGCCGATATGATTTCGCTATACAGGCCAACCTTCCCAATTGACATTGCCTCTCCATATTCAATACCGGTATCGAGTTCGTCATATGGGACTAGTGATTCTATATCATAAGCAGGATGCTGGTCATATATGACATAAAAGGTACCATAAGGACTTTTGAATTCTGCTGTAAAATAAGGAATGTAAAATTCCCCAACAATATTCCTCGATTTCAAAGGCTTGCTAATTCGATAGGATACATCTGGCATTATATTGAGAAGCGACACGCTTAACCTATCAACACAATCATTAAACTGAGCCTCACTAATCTGCACGTCCCCCTTAATCTCTATTACGTTACCTGCGTTAAATAAAGGAAGGTTATGGTAATGGCGCAATGCAGTGAGCCCCGATATGACAGGATTTATTTCCGCAAACGCCCTTAGCCCAAAATGGACATAAAGTTTCTGCAGTTCATTCTGGAGACGCATTGGAGCATCTTCCTTTCCCGGTATATTCGATAGCCAGTAGTCAACCAGATTTTGTATATTCATCCCAACCCCAAAAACATTTAAAAAGTATAATACCATCCGGCGAGTATGCAGGTTCAACGATGCTTTTTAAGCTCATATAAAAGTGCATAAATGATATATGTTTTGCTTTTTAGAGATTATAGCACTTATCAAAAAACTTCTTAAGTCGCTCGCTGGGCTAGTTCTGGCCCACTCTCAACATTCATTTTGGGCCAGTAATGGCCCGCTCCACCAAATCGGGCCAATTATGACCCATGCCGAGGCGGAAACTTGGGCCGCATTTGACCCAGTATTGAAGAATGGGCCAATATTGACCCTCTACACATATCATTGGGTCATCTCTGGCCCAGACTTTCATATTTACTTAAATGTGAATTTATCGTCCAGTTATGCATTTGCAGATTTGTCATCTTTTTCTGCTTAAACTGTAGATAGGGCAGTCGTACGAACCTCTTTTCTATTTTATTTATAAATAGCAGTTACGATACATATGTAAGCCGGTCTGTATTTACCGCGCTACTTTAAGTATGTTATGTAGTTACAACAGGTGTTGTTTGGCTACTTCTTCCATATGTTCCAGGAACCTTTTAACGTCATCTGGTTTATAAGCTAGTCGGTAACTTTGTTTTTCTACATCAGGCCACGCGATCAAATAACCTCCGGCGGTAAACATGCTCGGAGTGCCTATACCACCAGCAAGTAATGTTGCATTGGTCATTGATTCTAGATATTGGGCGCCATGGGGGCATTCAACGTGTTTTATCGGTGCTAGATCAAAAGTTCGTTCAATGTGTTTTATTCCAGGGCTGCAAAATAGTCCCCCCATTCTTGATGCATTTTCATCCTGGTAGTTTCTGCTTTTGCTTATTGGCATCAAATGTAGCGTGTAGCCATTTTCAATAAACTGTGTATGCAGGTTGTTCTGGAAAAACTTTCTGCAAAATGGGCACTTCGCATCTACTGCGATAAATAGTGCTAGCTTTTCATTTTCGCTTTTCAATGTAATTGTGTGAGATTCGATTTTTTCTAGAAGTGCTCTTCGTTCTGATATGGATGGCAAAGCTTCTGGCGTCCCTGGTAACCCAAATGGATATAGCGCCTCCACGAATGAAGTTACTTCCGATGGTTCTGAATTATTTTGGCTTGGCACAACATCTGCTGATTTCTGAGAGGTAGCATTAGATAGCTGTGTGTACTCTGGGGTTTTTTTAAACTCCATATATGCTCTTTCATCTAGGGGTACCCAAATACCTTCAATTTTCATCTCTAAAGGCTTATCTGTTACATCGAATTTTTTATCGCCGATTACAGCTATAAATTGATTTGGTGTTGGAGTTGATTCGATTCTTATTTTAACTCCGTCTCCTACAGCTTTTCTCACTGCACTGGTAATTTTTATTTTACTGGTCAGTGGTGTAGTCAAAACCTGCTGGTATGGTCGTATTTCCGGATCTGATTGGGTAACGTTTTCTGTGTGTTCATAATCAGGATGAGCAATAACCCATGCCTGGTAGCCAATAAAAATTCCGCATAACATGATTATCGTTAACACAATGGCTATATATATTCGCACTGTAAGTTCGCTCGTTGTCTTTTATGGATGATTGTTGATTGTATCGTTGGTTTTGATAAGTGTATATTTTTGTAGGCTTTAAGATTGGTTTTATAACACTGATTGGTCTTTGTAATAGAGAGGACCTCACTAATAGCAAGTTATGTCTATGTGGTTTTATGTTAATGGGTGTGCAATTAGGTTTGACACCGGTTGAGCGTTAAATGGTGTTCTGTCCCTGCATGTTGAAGAAATTAGCCACTCTGGAATTGCTAAGTTGCCACTCTGGAATTGCTAAGTTGCCACCCTGGAGTTGCTAAGTTGCCACCCTGGAGTTGCTAAGTTGCCACCCTGGAGTTGCTAAGTTGCCACCCTGCAATTGCTAAGTTGCCACTCTAAATATAGTGTTAAAAGTGTTTTAGTCAGCGCTTTACTTCTTTATTATCTTAAAAGTGATTCTTTTAATGTCTCAACACTCGGTTAATTTAGCCAGGCTTTACTATTTAACAAATGTGATAAAATAATATGGATAATGAACAGATATTAATGCTCCTGAGAAAGGTCCCTGCGTTCTCTGCTTTAAGCGACTCGTCTCTCGCATCATTTCTTATTGATAACTCAAATATTGCTACTTTTGAAAAAGGTAGTTGTCTCATTCGCTCTGGCGAAAAACATCCCACGTTTTATATTTTATTAGAAGGTGCAGCCTCGGTGATGTATCGAAATGAACATATAAGCACGATCTCTCCGGGTATGTTTCTGGGTGAAGTATCTTTTGTTTTAAATGAAGAAAGAACTGCTACTGTGATTGCAAAATCTGATATCACAGCTATTCAGCTATCACGCGACTATTTTAATAAACTTCCTCCTGATGTCAGACTCTTAATATCTGAAATGATCATCAAAGGGTTAGTAAAGAGAGTCATAACTCTCAATGATAGGATTCATGACATGCAGTCTCACATAGACGACATAGAATCAGGACAAAACTGACTGATTATGGCTATTGTATTTTTCCATTTTATACTGCTGCATCTGCCTGAATTAAAACGTCATACATTAACCAGTTGAGGGGTAATACCCCTCATTTCAGTCATCTGCTACTGTCTCCGGTCTAAACTGTAATGTGTTTATTTATATCTAATTCTCCGACGGAAGTATTTACATTAAAGTCTAAAAGCCTATTTGCATTCTGAGGTTGGATCACTTGCTTCCGGTCCTAACGTGCTGAAACGTCAGTTGGTTGGAAAATGAGTTTTAGGTACTTTCCAAGTGGCATAATTAAACCACTAATATACTGGTCAACTGACTCACCCTACCGCCAGTCAGAAACATGTGGAATGACTGACTACTTCTCCATGAAAGCGAACAGTCGGCTCAGAATTGCCACGGGCAGCAATCACACCAGAGCGGCCGTTCACTAGACAATAATCATCTGACGGCTTCAGACAATTTGCGGACGTTCAATGCTGCGCTCTTCTGAAAATTTGCCCGGTAGCAGCGACTTATTAGCACTTTAATTTACGCCGCCCAAGCATAACGAACTGCTGATGAAGTTTATAGCACTCGGAGCCTTTCTCATTAAGAGCTTTAATTCGCAAATCGACATGTTCAGGCCAATCCCAAGCTCCTCGGTAGGCATCGGGAACAGCGGACAGCATAGGACCTGTGTGAATATACCCAGAGCTTTGGGCTAGCATATATATAAATTCACGCATTTTTTTGTATAAATTTTTTCGAGCAGCCTCTAGCTCCTTTGCATTTCTTGCCGCTATGTCACCTGTTATTGTAAATAAAGTATCTGTTTGCGACGTTATGGATTAATGCTAACGCGATGAGAGAAAAGCCCAAAGTATAGTCAGTTGTGCTGGATTCTAGTTCAGCGAAAGTCAATTGCGCTCCAGAATTTAAGTTAAGAGTTGCAACTAACCAGTTATAAAATATCTGTTTCAAAGCAGTTGGGGTCAAAATAATTATTCCATCAACTGACACAACAAACCACGTGAGCTTGTTGGTAAAGTCTGGAAAAATATATTTTTTACCAAGAGCGATCACTAGCTGCTTTAGTTCTTTCTTTGATATCACTCTGTACTCCTTGAGAGTGCTAACTCTCAAATTAAGAGCGCGAACACTGCGGCTATAATCTGAACGAAGTGACGGAAGTCGGCGTGCTAGTGCCCCACTATCTTGTTTGCTTTTTAAGGCACAATTGCGGCCAAAGCTGGAAGGAAAGGCGCAACTACAGGCCCATACACCTGCATATGATCAGCTAGAAACGACATAAAATTATTATAGTGAGTTTTATAGCTGTTAGTCCCCTGAGTATCTCTCATGCTTTCAACGGTATCCGTAATTTCTTCCTTTGATTCCGAAGCGTCATTTGTCTTCATCAATGCATGGAGTAACTCGTTAAAAACCTCATTATTTTGAGTTGTTGTTGCGTGTTGGTTTACATTGTTGCTTCCAGTCGCAACATTTTGAACATTCCCCGTGATGTAAGTATGGAAAATCTGTTGAACTTTCTCTTGGTCTACGGGGTGAGAATTGATTGGTGCTTCACCAGCATCTGGATCTTCAGATTCGATTTCTAAAACAAAATTTAAGACATTGTTCCTGATCTTATCTAGGATTCCAACCAATGCATTTACAGGTATAACTTTCCAAGCTTGCATGCAATTCATACCTTGATAGATATTCATACCAAAGTGGGCGGTCACATCAGCTGGCCAAGGCTCTTGAACTGTGCTGCCATTGGATGCTTCAATCAAAGATTCGATAGAAGAAATAGGTTGAGCTAAGCAACTGGTGAATAATCCATCTCTAAATTTTTCCGAAATGCACCGACTGGGGATATCAGCATTTCTGATGCCTGAACCAAACCCTCCGGAAAAATGGCCTTTGCATCCAACCGCCATTATTCGATATTCGGGTATTTCTGATTTTTCACGATAACCATTTAACTCGTTTTCGACCCATGATTTGAATTCACTACTACCAAGTCGAACTGCGAGAATTGTACACTTCCGAAGTAATGCTCCAATAGGTTCTCTGGCATCTACTGCCGAATCCTGAATTTCTCTCAAAAGCGACATCAATCCTCCTTGTGCTCCAACGTTTACTACTGAGATTTCATAGTATCACCCATTTCTACTGAAAAACCATATTCGGTGTCTACGCAGGAAAGGATATAAAATGTCCACTTCAGTTACGAAGCTGTTTTCTGCTATATGCAAGCCTTACCGGCAGCTTTACGTACAGTGATGCTACCCCATAAAAATGTACGTTTCGAATGACGGCAAACTTAAACAAGCCGTCATAGTGAAAGGTGTAAAGCCAACGGCTGTTAATCGCTCTTGTTGACCTACCAACTTTTGCACAAAACAGCGTCGTTACCAATTACCATTCAAAAGTTAAATCCAACCTCAGAATGCAAATAGCCGATGAAATTCACTCTATTCGTAATCGTATTGCCGAACGACATTACACAGAAAAAGATCTCGAAAGACTCTCTCATCTACTTGGTGCTTCTCAAGATGTTGACGAGCACTGAAGTCCAATGCTACGAAAACTGCTTGTACAAATAATGTGGAGATTGATTATTGTATTTCAATGACCGTTATGAATTCAGAGTGCTAGGGTAGAGGTTGTTTCTGCCGTTACTCTAACAGTCAGTGGGCATCTGGTGACATAACTTGGCAAAGCACCAAATTCAAAAACTTGCCAACATTTCCTTAACTTTGTTACGTTTTTCAGAATTGCAACTAATTGTCCGGGATACAGGAAACACAACCTTATCTGCATTCTCATAAAGTGATTCTGTATATTTGGTAGCATGATTGCAGATCACTACATTAACACCTCTTGCTGAAAGTGATTCCGCAGTTCTAGCCAGGCGTTCATGATCTTCGTCACTAAAGCCGCCCTTGGAGTATGTAGTAAAGTTGGCTGTTTTTGATAAAGCAACATAGGGCGGGTCAGCTAGTACGGCGTCTCCTTTTTCAGCAGCAAGCATCACCTCTTCAAAATCTGCTGTTAAAAAAGTAGCACGTTGAGCAAACGCCATGAATTCCCGCATTTCCATCTCTGGAAAATAAGGCTTTTGATAACTACCTTTAGGTGTGTTCAATTTGCCAGATTTGTTGTAACGCAAAATACCATTGTAACCATAACGGTTAATGTAAAGCAGAAGTGCAGACTTATAGGTAATATCGATTGTGCTATTAAATTCATCTCGCAGAAAATAATAAGCTTCCGGAGTATTATTCTCAGGGATGAAAAGTCGGCGAGCATATTCAATAAAATCCTGCTTACCATTTTTCAAACAGCAAAAGTAATTAATAAGGTCGCTATTCTTATCATTTACAATACACTCCTCAAAAGGGGCATTTAGTGAAATTACAGCGCTTCCACAAAATGGCTCAATGAGTCTCTTAGCTTTAGGTAATTTCCTAAAGATCCTATCCAATAGCGGATATTTCCCTCCAGGATATTTTAATGGTGACCTAACAAATCTCCTGCTCTTATGCGAAATCATCTATTGGATTCCTACAAAGACAGATCGATATTAAGGTCCTTATCCACCATGCTGCTTTTGTTAACAAAATCTTCAGTCTTTTCCGTGCTACTTTGTTTCTTATTATCGTTATCCACACTCTGTTCTTTTTCAGAAGGTGGTGCTGATTCATTCACTATTTGCAAATCCATATGTTGTTGAATGACAATTTGATTTATTGCCTGCAACACACGCTCATCACCCTTGAAATACAATGTGCTCCATTCATGCATTTTAGCGAGTTGAATAGCTTTTTGAGCTTGGTGTAAGATATCTGCATCCTGATCTGCTGGAAAATTAATTGATTCACCATCATCTCGGAATCTGACGCCGTCAGCTTCGACATCCAATACAATTGGGGCCTCCACATCTAACTTCGAATAACTGACTACATCAACTTTTAAAGTCTCAGGAACTGCCACCCGGTTTTCAATTAACTTCTCTACATATTGCGTCGCATAGTCCTGTACGTGCTGTGGGTAATCTGAAAAAGAAATAATATTTTCTTTCGAATCCTCATTTTGCTTTGCACCGGAGTCATTAGTATCATTATTGGCAGATTTTTCATTGATTGATGAACCAGATACTGTGAATCCAGATACGACCTCTGAATGTACCTCTGTTTCTTTTAGAGGCTTACCAGAAATGACTGTGGACTCAATTTCTTTGTTGTCTTTTGCATTACTGACTTCCTCTTTAGGTAATGACTCAGTGTTTTCAACGCTGTGTTCACCAACCTTCTTACTCTCCGGACTCTCCTCAGAAATCACATCTTCTCTTAAATCCGCTTTTCCTTCCTGCAATGCCATTGTTTGATTGGCGTACTTTAGAAGAGTACCCAGCTTTTCTTTAATTTCCTGCTGCCTATCAATATCTCCTTCAAGTCTTGATAACAATTCAGTATCACTTGCATCTGCTTTTTGGCCATGCAAATAAACTAGCTCTCCTTCAGTTTCCTTTTGCATTGACTGCAATGCTGTCAAGTGTTCCTTCGTAACAGCCACATCACCAAACATTTCAATAAAAGCCGACTGCGCAAGTTTAGTACTCATAATGTGTTTCTTTTCCATCTGTAATTGCGTTAAGTTCATAATTTTATCTGTGCATAACTGTTAATATATAGGTAGTGTATTGTATGTTTCGTCACTAAACAACATCTGTCTGAAAAATGACCTGAAATAATTACAATGCAGTGTTTTGACTTTAGCCTTACTTCAGTGGTTGCACTCTATCCAGTGCTTCATCCAAAAATATTGGATCTTTTTGCTTTAAAACTCGTTCAGTAGTTGATTTTACTCGCAAAAATCGTTTCATTGTTCCTTCGGTGATAGCTTTTTCTTTTGATTGCAATGAAGCCTGTAATTTACTTATTGAGTCCCAATCATTATGCATACTTGCACGGCACAATATGTTGATGTCGCCTAACGCTTTTTGGCGATCATAACTAATGGGTTGTGTATCAATACTGATGTCGTGATCTTTTTCGCCATACGATTTTCTGCTAGTCAGCGCATCCATGAACTGAAAGTAGTGGGCCTTAGGTATATTCACGCTCTTCATTATCATATCGCGTAAGTAATCAACGACCTTGTTTTTACCTGGCTCTTCGCCACCCAAGATGTCTTCGACTTGCTTGACAATAGCTCCTGGTTTTCCTTGCAACCTAAACCTCTCAATCGAATAACTAACACTTACATCAAACACCGAAGAAAAACCAACCAGTTCAGGTTCAGCTTCGTGCTTGAGTATTCGTTTAAATTGTTCTTTTTCTACCAAATGCATTAAATGAAATGCCGGAGCCCAACCCGCAATGCGGCACAATCTATCCAACTTCAATGCGATATCTGTACTCTGTGAATAAATAAAATGGCAAACCATATCTTTAAAATCTGGATCCAACGACAGGCCAAATTGCTTTTTAAACACATGTTTATCCATGGATTCATAAGGCAGCAACGTGCTGATCACAGATTCACCGGGGTAGGCCGATTTATACTGTAATGCCGCTATTGGGTTATCGAACAAATGCACTCGTTTATCATGAATATTTAAATGCTTACCCATGTATTGTCGCTTCTTATTCCACACTGGTGTGTCAGGCAAAATAATCTTATCGTCGCCATTAAGTAGCGTTAGCGCTTCTATTTGTCCACTAGGTGAAAACGAAGGTATAGCAAGATACCACTTTTCTCTCTGAACTTCCGAATCTGACATCGTGAAGCGCTTGACGTCCTCCTCAGCCTTCGCCGATAAAATATGCTCTCCCTGCATCAACACAACGCCGAACGTATCACCAGCTGATTCGGAAATATCAAATTTCTGCAGAGTACTTTTCAAGTGAGTCTGGGCACCACTTTTTTTTGCGCTGTCCACCATTTGTCGAAAATAAGCGTCATACTCGTCTAAACTGACATACTCACTTTTCTCTTTACTCTTAGAGTACTGAGGGACCGGAATACTGTAAAATCCGGCTAGTAACTTCATTGCCTTAGGGAGTTCGGCTTTTGCAATCCCTTCTGCCTCCATTACAAAATCAAAAATGTCACCTTTGGCTCCGCAACCAAAACAGTGAAAAGTATTATCTGTTTCATTGAACGTCAAAGACGGCGTCTTCTCATCATGAAAACAACACAGCGCTTTGCTGGTTTTTCCCACCTTTTTCACATTAGTATAACGCTCAGCGAGGTCCGTAATGCTAATTCGTGAGCGTAAATCCTCTTTAAACGAATGTGCAATAGCGGCATTACTCTGTTTCATTTCATCAACCTTATAGAATCACCACGAAACAACGCCATCAGTTTGTGCGAGTCTATTAGCATGACATTTGAATTTTCTGCGACTTTTTCACAAGCTTTACTGGCTTTTCCTAAATAAACAAACAAACCATTAACCCCGTCTCGCGACACTTTCTTGCAAAACTCAACCATATCTTTTTTACGAATATGACCTTTATACCGTTTTGCTTGAATGTAAAAATAACGGCCTTTGTATCGGACAATGCCATCCAACCCGTTGTCACGATAGTATCGAGGTCTTTCCACTTTTTTACAGCCTCCTTTAAGCAATGCATCATATACTAGCTCTTCAAATTCAAACGGCGTGACCGTCCGATACAAATCTTGCTCATTTACCAGCCCCCCTCGCTTGACGCGACTTGATACTTTTTTAATTCGTCTTCGGTTTTTTATTCGTTGTGTACTAAACCAACGGCGACCGATAGCGAACCCTAATAAAATCCCTAAAATGCAGAGTCCAACCAGTAGCTCAAAAAAATATAGCGCCAGGCTTTGTGTGAAGATTTCTATATACTTCATAATGCAATGTTAAATTTATTAAGCTCTGACAATTGAGCTTCAGACAATGTCGCCTCAGCATTGCCTACACCACTTATTACAGTCGGCTGTGGCTTTTCCAATGGGTGCATTGTGATTTTATCAGCAACCACATCCAGGTATCTCAGTGGCTCTGATGATATTTGTTGGCCGTCAATAAAACGATTTTTTGCCGCAGTATAGGTTGTACCATCTTTTGAACGGGTCATTCCGACATAAAACAACCGACCCTCTTCGTCCACTGTTTCAGCCGATGGAGCCTCTTCTTTGAACGATATTGCGTCTTCACACCCCATGTATATAACATGCCCAAACTCCAGACCTTTACTTGCGTGTAAGGTCATCAGTTGAATGCGTTCATGTCTATCATCGTTATGGCGCTCACTAAGCAGGAATACTTCTTCTAATGCCTCTTTAAACAACAAACCATTTTTTAATTGCGTGGCCACTACCATACATATGTTGTTGATCCTGTCACATTGCTGCGTTAACAAGCGCTGCTCATCTTCACTCAACGTTTTATTGTCAGATTGCGCCTTAATCCATACGGACTGCATTACCTGACTAATAGAATTCATAGCGTCTGCGTTAGCCAATCTCGCCATATTCTCGTACTGAGCCTTCAGCTCAGGGTTTTGTGAAAGCGTGTTTCTTGCTTTGTTAACCAGTCCATCGGCATGTCTGACTTTTTGGTTATATAAGAAAACTATCTCTGGAATAATTACCGGGCTCAGTCGTGTTAAATCACTTATGACATTGAGTAGGGCCATCGCCTTTTCTGATTTTGCTTTTTTACTTTGAGCAAAACCTCTCAACACTTCGTAGCAAGAGATACCACCATCCTTAGCTGCAGCTCTAAGTCTGGTTTTGGTGATGCCCACCCGAACATCGTCAAGAATCTTTAGCAGGGCCAAATTATCATTCGTATTGTTCATTAATCGCATCAACGACAAAGCAAACTTCACCTCTTTGCGCTGATAAAAATCCACTTCACCGATAACGTGATACTTCATCATCTGGTTATCTAAAGACTTTTTTAATGGCTCAGCTACGGCTTTTCTTCGATACAACACAGCAATATCACTGGATTTTAGTCCCTGCTTTTTTAGTGATTCAATTTTAGATAAAACAAAATCGGCTTCATCCTTATCCGACCTAAACTGATGAAACGCTGAACGCTCTCCACTTAACTTCGAGTGACTTTGAAGTTGCCCGTCTGTTAGTTGGCCACGCATTGAAGCCGCAAACTTGTTGGCGACTTCAATGCCATTCTTAGTTGTCCGGTAGTTGCGCTTCAACTCGAATGTTTGGGCGTTATATCGCTGTTTAAGCGACTGCATTAATGTGACATCAGCATTTCTGAACCCATAAATTCCTTGCTTCCCATCACCTACCACGAATAAGTTTTTCTTGCGTTGGGATTCAACCAGCATGCAGACAATGTCATGTTGAACCTGGTTTGTATCCTGATATTCATCTACTTGAATATACGGACAACGTCTGGCAACTCTGTCTGTGATTTCTGGATGTGTTAAAAGCAATTGTTTGGCAAAAACTAAAATATTATTAAAACTAATCGCCTGCAACTGACTGCATTGCTTTTCATACAAGTGTGCTATTTGTGCTGCAATGTATGTTTTTGCATCCGCAATAACCTGGTTGTCTTGTCCTTGATAGCCATCTACTAGCATACTCTCTACTGCTAATTTACCTTTTTTTCTATCACGCAAGTATCCTGAAGGGCGCCTTCCAAAAGACTGTTGTCTTTCAATAATAGTTTCGAAGGTTGATAGCCCCCATCCAGCAGTATCAAGCATCACTTTTAGCGAGTCAGGTAGCTGTTCATAGGAATCTTTCATCAGATTTCGGTGATCACCACTATCCAGGACCCGAAATTCAGACAGCCCTAATTTTTCCAGAAACGCACAATCTTTAAACGGACGCAACACCTTTCTTAAACAGAACTGATGAAATGTTCCGCAAAACATTTTATAAGCATCCACACCAATTTCGCCGTATAGACGAGACTGCATCTCATTAGCAGCTTGATTGGTAAACGTAAGATTCACGATGTCTTCCGGTCGCACTCTTGACTGTACTAAAAAAACAGCTCTTGCTGCTTGGGTTTTTGTTTTACCGGTACCTGGCCCCGCGACGGTGATATTAACCCCATCAACACAGGTTGCCGCAGCATATTGCTCTGGATTCAGCTCTGAAATTATCTTTGATGGCGCCATTGTGTTTACTCTTCACTTTTTTTAAACTGTTTATACTTAACCTAATTAGTAACTGTTATGCATAACTTTAATGATTTATCTGGAGTCACTAACTCTCTGAAATATTGGTTTGATTATTCCGCAAGACAGCACTCTCGTGACCTAGTGGTAAACTTGTATGTAAGCCAGTCGAAAGCCGAAGTAGCATACATGTTATATCCAGACTCTCCTGTTCCAAGCCCCGCACTAAAGCGTTTTGGAAATCTTGTTTTTTTTGACACATTGTCTACATCTGAATTTTCAGCTCTTAATCGAATCCTGGTGAAAGAGGTAGCAGGTATCAACATGAGCCAGAACACAGCAAATTTGGGTAAGTTACTTAATAATGAACTTATCAACGCTGCATTGGATAACCACAAATTACGCATAGGAGCTGTCAACCAAGCTGATCGTATTCTGACTATCTCTCTCAGAAAAGAACTCACAGACGATGAACTCCGGGACGTGATGCTCGCCCATGCATTATCTCCGGGCCCTGCTGAGCAGGAAATTATCAATGACTTCTCAGAGCGTGGCATTGATGTGGATAAGGCTGACGTCGAAGCTACAGTTTCCCAATTTAAGCAAACCGGTCGTAAAATTATTGAATATCTGCGTTCTAAAGCTTTCAATACCTGATCCCAACATATGCTCTGACTCGTCAGAGCAGAGATGCCACCGCATCATCAACTTCCAGCATTATATCGCCGTCAATGTCATACTCTGTGCTGAGACCTACATCGCAATCGTGAGAAAAGTCACCTTCGGCGTCATCAAGCATTCCTGAATTTGAAACTCTATTTTGCGGTACATGCACCTTATTGCCGGACTTTTCCTGTTTGCCTGCAATGCTCACAACTTTATTTTGACCAGCGATTGCAGGGGAGGGGGGATTTGATTCCGACACATTTAATTGCTGCTCGTTATGCCGCTGGACCATAGTCGAAACCAAATCAGACTGACATTCCAGTAGTAACATGTCTCGTTCAAATTTTTCGCAAATGGCTTTATTAATCCAAGCATTAATTTGCTTCTTTTCGTTCAGTTCATCTAAAAACTTCTTAATTGTGTTTTCTTTGACTCCGTCACCTACAACTCTGAAACGATATCGCTTTTGTTCTGACATAGTGAATCACCTTAATCAGCCAATAATGACTGGCTATTTCTTCGCCTTATTAAGTAGCAGTTTTTTGCACATCCCGTTTGCATTAGCCGTCACCACATTGTTAACGCGGAATATATGTTTGTTGTTGGTGAACCTTTCTTCTCTGCCTTGGTAGTATAGAGTGGTCCCACCAATAGGGAGTAAAGCATCAATGTCACTGGTCCTGCCTACGCGGTTGTACATTTTTGTAAATAGTGCATCGAGGTGTTTATCTATTACCAAATTCTTTATTTCATTGACGTCGATTTTCTCAAACTTATTAACCTGAAACTCGCCAGTTCTCAGAGCCGATTCAATAGCTGAGCGATCATAATCGCCGGTTAAACTCAATTCCGTTTTAATTGCTGCCTCGGCATCCCTTATGAGTTTCCAACCACCAAGTTCTATTGTTCCACTGCGATCAAAATCGATAACTCCATTGGGCCCGAATAAAACAAAATCTGCTGTTCCGCCGCCAACATCGAACAGCAATACTGTCGATTCAGTTATATCCTTATTAGCTGTAGCCTGTAATGAAAGCCCTTTTCCAGCATGTTTGACATTGATGTTGATCGCCGCGTCAAAATACGCAGCTTCAGCCTGCGCCATTACCATGTGGTGTTCAATTGAAACGGGTTTGATATTGCTATCATATGGCGTGACTTCCTGCTTAAACGCCTCAAGCTTTTGTTCGATCAACTTTTCGTTCGGCTTGCCTTGCACTACCTGGTAATAGCTGGCAAAAGGTAGGCCAGTACACAAGTTTACAGACTTGCCACTGAACCCTTGTGCATGCAGTGCTGCATGCACCAATACTACATTCTCATCCGATATGCCGAATGTCTTTTCATTTAGGTGATGATTGTTCTGAACTGCACCAGTGGAATAGGCCACATCATTGAGCAGGTATGTTGCCGTTTTTCCATCTTTTATTCCTACCGCATCTGATAGCGAACTAGAGTGCGTAACCACCCCTTTTCTGATCATCGACGGCGTTTCAAACTCTATTGTCTTAGGGCCAGTTCTACCAACGCCTTTCAAATTATACATTCCGTCATCAAAACCAAAGTTCATAATATGCCTAACTGTTAATATATTTGCATATACTTTAGCGCACTTTTTTCCGGTTTACAAATAATATGGGCCCACATTGGCCCACTATTTCCTAATATTTTTTGTGCGCTACATTGTTAATTTTATATTTGTGCTTGGTAATGGCGTTGGTATATCAGAATGTTGCTTACCGACTTATGCTGTGTAGCGACTGAATTCACCTTAAATCCGCCAAAAATTCGATAAATGATTGAGTTAATTAGTTATTGGGGCGCGGGTCTTCTGATTCTCACGATGGTAGGTACAATTTCTTCAAGCCAGAGCGAGTTGAGTAAACAAGCCATTTTTGAATTCCAACCAGGGAAGCTACCTCAACTGGTTTTTCTGGTACGAATCTAAGCACAACATTTCATACTAAATTGTTCTCAAATATCCAATAGTTAGCATTGAATAATTTATGTTTATTCAATGTTACGCATCAAAAAAGAAAGTTGAACGAGTGAGAAAACCGGTTAATGTAATGCTGACTTAAAATTGAGTTGACTAAGTACCAATGCGGATTTCAGGCGAATCATGTAGTCATCCCTACACTTATGACAATTGTCTTGCATCCTGACAAGGGGTTTTGGTTTGATCTCGAAAGTTTATTGCCGCTTACCACGTTAGTATCCACTAATACATACACATTGAGAAAGCGGCTTGAAGCGGGGAGGGGGCTTGTAATTTCTTCAATCCTGGGTTGAAACTATCGCACTCCTATTTCTGAATGCTGGTGTTTAAATGCAACTGCTTCTTTGTATTCTAATATCATATTCCGCAGTTGAGTCACTACATTCTCACTTGCACGCATCAACACATTTTTCATCTGAATATCATTTTCAACGGTTAGTCGGAAGAAGTAATCTCCCTTTCTTTCTACCAAACCATTGAATACGTAGAACTTGCCTTTATAAACGAATGCCTGACCAAGCCAGTCAGGTGTTACGCCCAACTCTGCAGCTTTTTCGAGAAATAGGATGTGGCTATCATCCATATTTAATTGGTTTATAGCAGAGAAACATAAAGTTATTTGTATAGAACGCTCTGTAGCATCCACTTTATACTCTGTGCAAGAAAGTTTTGCGCCCCTTGCTATGGACAGCGCTGAATTTTGCACTTTTCTTTTCACCTGTTGCACGCTTTCATCTGAGATCACATCTTTATATTCGCCTGTCGAAACAGCAAGAGACTTCTCTCTCACTGCCAATATTTCCTGGCGCTTTTTCTTTATTGCTTCTCTATCAGAAACAGTTACAGGCGCTGGTTGAGACGGTTTGTTATCAGTTGGCCTAAAAAATTTAAGTACTTTCTGGTTCATAGTATGTTATCCGGGCTATGCAAATGATATATCATTTAGATCATAATAAACTGCGTTTCCCAAAACCTCAATCCAAACTGTTTAAAATTCCATGACAAGTGCAGACGGAGTTGGATTTTCAGTGGATTTTCTTTCTACATTGTTAATTTGTTGTGGCGTTTCAGAGATTTCACGCCGATCATCCAAAGTTGCACTAACTGAATCGTCATATTGGGAGGTTGAGTTAAAGTTATTTTCTTGAGTTTTTTGCTTATTAAGCTTCTCCGCTATTTCCTGGATTGCTGCGTGGGTGTTGCGACCTAAATCATCATCAAAATTGTCTTTTACAAATGCGGAGTTCGATATAACGGCTACATAGGTATCTTCTGCTAGTGAATTGCCATCTCCTATGTCAGTTTGTGCAACCGGATTTCTACCAACTATCATGTCCAGTCGAGTCTTCATATCTTCTGATAATTGCGTCACTCCTTCATCATTGACAAAACCCGCTTTATCTTTAAGTCGTAATACCAACTTATCTTTAAATGATGCCACCGCATAACTAATCTTTGCCGGCTCCATACCATAATCATACCAACCAGAAACTATATTATTCAGAATGCCATCTTCCTTATTTTTATCTCCACCGGCCTTCTTAAAGGCCGCAATAGCCTCATCAGCTAATGCGGCGCCAAATTGATTAGCAAACCAATGTGCACTTTGAGTGTGTCTGCTCGTAACAAGCTGTTCTTTTAGAATTGTTGCTAATTTTTCATTAACACTACCGTCTTTGATTATCTGAACAGCAGCTGGCATGGCACCGGAAAATACGCTTGTGTAATAAGCTTCAAGACTTGATGCTGCTTCCTTACCCACCAAACCACTTGCCGCTCTGTTAATTTCAGTCGTTAGGTGGTCATATCCCAGCCCTTGTTCCATAAAATATTTTGCTTCGTTGTAGTACACGCGCAACGGACCTAATAGTTTACTCCATGTTCTTGCGCACGGATAAGGACTGCCGTCTTTGTCATTTGAAGGTTTATGAAAAATGCTACCATCACCAGTGTGAAGGTAGCTTTTAAAAAAATTTCCAAGAAGCGCATCTCCTATATCATCCTGGTATTGCTCTTCAGCACGAGCTATCCAGTTTTCAACGGTATCCGTAACATTGTAACTTTGCAATCGGGTGGCATTTGCCGAACTCATATTGCTGATGTTAGTGTTATCTTTTGCACCAAGGTTCCCGGTCCCTACAATGTAGGTATTACCAAAGTTTGTTCCCTGAAATCGACCTTCTTCAAAAATGGGAAGCATCTGATTTTGCACACTAGCATGCGCATTCAAAAAGTCATCGATAACAAGGCAGGCCGCTTTAGCTTGTGTCAGCGCATGAAACTTCAAAGACTTTAACTGTGATAGATACTCAACTCCATCAACTTCTTTTTTCGAAGGTATTCCGGCTACCTGCATATTTGAAACTTCGCCCGCCATTTCATGCTTGACCAGAATAAATTTTTCACTGATTGAGCCGTCCTTCATCCATTCTTCCAGGTCCGCCTCTGTAGGATCCGGCTTATAATCAAGCCCCATAAAATCCGCAAACATTCTACTCGCAACCCCAAACGAAGTGGTTTTACCCATACCAGGATACCCCCTGAACATCAGAGGATTAGATTGACGTGCGAAATAGGGAGCATTTCTCAGAGAAAAATACAGTGACTCTATTTTTTTATTCCATGATTCATCATGTGCCCCATGATATTTGAAGCACATTTCTTCAAGAATCATTCTTATTCCGATAGCGGTATCTATCCCAAATAACTTTGTATCATTTTGCATTTTAGTAGCTCATGGATATGTTTTGTGCCTATATATTATAATATATGCACAATATGTCAAGCCTGCAAAAAATCAATTCATTTCTCAGTAGCAAAATAAAATACACCTAAACTATGCATAAGTAGTAATATATTCGCACTTGTTAAGGTGGCAATTTGTGATAAACTGAATGTATTAATAACTTGAGCTATCTTTCTATGACGAGCGAATATCAACTTAAAAATGAGTCTTACAACATTGCGTTACAGCGGTTCGTGCGGGAAACCCCAGTTGATACATTTAACCGGCTCTTACCTACATTAGATGTAAATGCATCTTGGCCCTCTCATGTTTATGAGATGGCTTTGTCATACTTACGTTATGGGCATCTGGCGTTAGATGATCAGTTAGCTAGCGGAAAGAATGAAACGAATAGCAACTATACAAAACTCCAAAATGTAAGACAGATGGCTTTCAGGAACCTGGAAGTTTGTCTTGATTCAGGTGTGGATTTAACAAGGCCGTGTCTTTCGCTGCAGTTGAACAACCATGTACCACCGTCGTTATTTGAAGCTACATTGCATGCTTGTCATGATGCTGACGCTAGCCTCATTAACGCTTTGAATCAATATCTTTTACGAGCGCCAGATTCGCAGAATAATAAGCACTTCAACGGTGTAGCATCTGGATACCACAGTGTAGCTGACGCATTGGCTATTGATACCCAAATTGCGTTAAGGGCCGTTCTTGAACAGCCACAACAATCAAATGTTGATAATGCCAGGGATCTTAAAGCTATCACCGCTTACATCCAAAATCAGCGAAGTGATACAGAGGCACAAATAGACTTCGAACACTTAGTCGTCGCCGTACTAAATAATGGAGTGGATGTATCTAAAGCAAGGCAAGGTAGGCGACCAGTCGCTAAAGCGTTTAAGTTGGCAGGACATGACCGCATTGCGGCTATTATTGATAGCTACGAGACAAGATTTAACATGGCTCAACAGCAAACTGACTCACCCAATCTGATGCAGCAGACGGCGATCGATAACCTCTCTCAAGTGAGAGGATTATAAAACTACATGAATCTGGTTTCAGGAAATTCTTAAACAACTATGAAGATGCAGGTAAGGTAACATGAACAAAAATCAATCTGGACGAAACAATCTCATGTCATTTAAGTATGTTAAAAAAATTGTTCTTTCAGTCAGCGCAATCGTTATTTATTTTCACGTAATCACATCACTTGTAGATCTGTTTTCTATGGATGTTGTTAGTGAAGCAGCAATGTCTGCGACTTTTTCAACGTCCCGGTAACAAAGGCGCTAAGAACAAAACCAACCTGTGACACTCCAGCTTCCGTCACAGGTGACTTTATTAAAGCAGTGAAACAACGAAATTTAAAAATAACCTATGATCAGAGATTCAAACGATTGCTACTTTGCCAAACAGTACCTTCTTAGATCCGTAAGTCGTGTCTCTTACTGGCAGTCAGTATCACCCAATCGAAAAAATGATGTAGTCACTTCCCTGCATTCACTAAATGAGACTCCATCTGATCTCAATATTTGGATTGCCAAATGGTTAACTCCCGGTCAACAAAAAAAACTGACCTCTGCGCTCAATAACGCCCGAATGAGATCGAAGGGGAAAACCATCACAATATCTGATGAAGCTCATGCCATCTTAAAATCACTTGCTGATGCAGACGATACAACCTTATCACAAGTTATCGTCAGTCGATTAAAGCGCGCCAAAGACCGATTAAATGTCTGACAAAACAGGAATAAACCCATGAAATTTATTACAGCGGTTGAAAAGGTTACGCTTATTCCACCTCCAGATAGTGAGTCGGCCTTGCCTTTCACATGTTTGATGGTGCAGAGAGAGGCAAAGGTAAGGTCTATTTGCAGTGAGTATTGAATTTTCAACAGCTAAAGCTCTGGATAATTTGAAATCAGTTATTCAGGCTGGGGCTTATGACTACACCAATGAGTCTGTATGCCAGGAACAAATAGAGATGCACCTCAAGAAGCTAGGGGCTACTTTCTACCGTGAATACACTCTTGGGGAATTCGGTGTTATTGATTTTTACTTTCCCAACACGGGCATAGGTCTTGAAGTGAAAGCCTCTAAAAATTGGAATCGAACCAAGGTATTCAGACAATGTGAACGCTATTGCAAAAGTGAAGAAATTAATGGCTTGCTTTTAGCAACAGCACGGGCACAAGCCTTACCTGATTTGATTGAGGACAAGCCTGCAAGAGTTTTTTATCTCGGAGAATGTCAATTGTGAATTATGGACATCTTGAATTTGAAAAGTCATCTGGGCAATGGGTTGTGTCACAACTCAAACCTCATGTTGCGATACGCTTTAAGCAGTTATTCCCCGGAGTGCGCAAATCCTCTACTGGACCCTTTCCGCTAAATGACACGCTTGATAACGCGTCTGATCTGCTTTGGTTTACTCAACGCTATACCTTGACTGCAACTAAGCCCACGCTGGCAAGATTAAAACGTCAAAGTAAAAAATATACCAGACTCATGGAGGACGCTGAAGCTATCCTTTGCCCTGGGTATATTCCAACATCTCGCGCAGGCCTTAAACCCGGTCAAAAACTCAGAAACTATCAACTGGCGGCATTAGATTTCATTAATACTATGAAAAGTTTGCTTCTTATCGACGATGTTGGTCTTGGAAAAACCTACGAGGGGCTGGGGATTGCGCTTACCCCTGCTAATCTGCCATTAGTTATCATTTGCGAACCACACCTGCAGGCTCAGTGGGGAGAAAAAGCGGAAGAGTTTATCGATCTAAAAGTGCACCTGGTGAAAGGCAATAAACCATATGACTTACCATCGGCAGATATCTATATCGCAAAGTATTCTCAGCTCAGTCCGTGGGTGGACGTATTCACTCAGAGATGGATTAAAGCCATTGCGTTTGATGAGGTTCAACAACTCAGGAGAGGAACAGAGTCGAACAAGGGGGAAGCTGCCAAAGCTATCTGCAATGTTGTACCTGTCAGAGTTGGCCTGACTGCAACTCTCATCTACAACTATGGCATTGAAGCATGGAACATTATAGACATATTACGACCTGGATTATTGGGGTCCACTGATGAATTCCGGCGCGAATGGTGCAACAACGGCGGTGTTGTAAGCGATCCTGATGCATTAGGTGCGTACCTCCGTGAAACTCAAATGATTTTGCGAAGGACAAAGTCGGATGTTGGTCAGGAGGCCAAACAGACACAACCCTGTATCGAATGGGTTGATCATTCAACCAAAGCAATTGATGAAGCAGAGCGTCTGGCCGAAAGCCTTGCGATAAAAACGTTATCTGGCTCCTTTGAGGAGTCAGGCAGAGCCGCCCGTGAATTTGATATGCGAATGCGCCTTATGACCGGCGTTGCCAAGGCGGTTCAGGTGGCTGGTTTCGTACGAATGTTTGTCGAAACCGGGACCCCGATACTGTTGTTTGGCTGGCACCACGAAGTATATGAGATATGGAAAAAGGAGCTATCCGATCTCAATCCGCTATTTTACACAGGCCAGCAAACTCAAAGCCAAAAAGACGCCAACAAAAAAGCATTCCTTTCGGGTGAGTCAGACATATTAATCATGAGCCTACGTTCAGGCGCGGGTACTGATGGGCTGCAGCACAGGGCTTCTACTGTGGTCTTTGGGGAATTCGATTGGTCACCCAAGGTGCATCATCAATGCATTGGTAGATTAGACAGGGATGGCCAGGAGGATGAAGTGTTCTCGTTCTATGTTGCAACGAATTTTGGTTCAGATCCGGTAGTGCTTGATGTGCTTGGATTAAAAGAGTCACAAAGTCGAGGCATTCAAGACCCTGGTACGGCCCCGGTTTCACAACAAGTCGACAGAGACCGAATAAAGCGCCTTGCAAGGAGCTATCTGTCCAGTAAAGGCAAAACTATCCCACATGATAAGAATGAAAAACAACTATCACTCATAGAAATGGCAGGCTCTTTATAGAGTCTCGAACAAACAGGAAAGAATATGAAATATATTGCAGTGTTACTAATGTTTTGGATGGCGTTGGATTTTAGCTACTTTTTAAAAAACGAACGCCTGAATAAGTCTGAATTAGCATGGGCTAGTATAAAATGTCGGACTTGTATCCCTTTTCCGCATTTTGAGCGTGTAAGGGCTTGGCCATTGGAGACACGGCGATTAGACCTGACGCCTTCGTTACCTACACGATAGTCAGGTTATGGCAACTCAAACCAATATCGAATGGACCGATAGCACATTCCACCGGTGTTGGTGCGGGGTGTGATAATTGTTATACCGCTGTGCTCGATAAGTGAACGTGCGGGCTGCATTGGGCAAAGGGCTTGGATTATCGAACGCACTCAGACGACAACTGGAAAAAACTTATTGGGAAGAAGACCTCATTTCAGAAGAGCTGTACCGGCAGTTATTTATGAGTCAGGTAAGGTCACCCAATTATGGAGAATCTTTGAGACCCAGCAAGCAAGCTCATCCGGACTCCCTGTTATGCCTGCAGAATCAAAATAGATGATGTTTATTAACCGAATATCCAGAAATTTGTTATTTGTCCGTCTTTATACTTGAGACACTAATCAAAAAATACGTTGGAAATAAAGAGAGAAGGTAAATTGACAATGCAATCAACTGAGTTGAACTACAGAGGTTACCACTTTGAACATGCTCCAGGCTGGGTAGGGATATTTCATGATCAACGTTATCTTGGATACAGAGAATGCCATAATGATGCTGTCACATTCATCGATGACCGTATTTCAAAGAAAAGAACGCAGTTAATCCATTTGGAAATACTGGCCATGGCAGACAAAGCATCCTCCACATTTGGCACAACAAAGTACTATCCCTATTCAGTCTATGAAAGTGCCGGTGCTCAATTCTATGAATTACAGACAGAAGCCTTGATAGGTGTTGAACGAGATATCTCCAATAACATTTTAACTTTGCTGCATGACACACACGCTTTCTTATGGGGCTATCAACAAATGCAGGACAATTCTCACTCATGGGGTGACATCCAGTACGACAAAGAAATTGCCGCTGAAGTGTATTACAAGAAGAAGCAGAAGGAAAAAGCCGATAAACGCTCAGAGACAGCCGTTGACATCCTTAACGGAATAGACCGAAATAAAGCATACGATCACTATGACGATCTGCTCACCATACCTGAAAACATCATAGCGTCGCTGCTTGACCTAGAAACCAGGTATGTTTGTTATCTTGAGAATAATGACGAATACATTGACGGCAGGACGTCGGGGCACCATGCCGATATCCAACGTATATTCGAAAATGTTGCAGATAAAAAGCCCTTCCACTCTTCTATGGGTGCGGTCTATATCAGTGACGATGGACGGTTATGTTTTAATCTGATCAAGCATCTGAAGGGTTTTATAAATTCTGGTGCGATCATTGAGATTACCGGGATAAAAGACCTCTGGCGATCCGAAGGTGTTCCTGCGCAAGAGATAAATTTTAAATATCAAGGCGACCCTGGCGATATCGAAAGGTGGGCCTATTCTCACTGGCAGAAAAACGCCAAAGAGAGGTTTATCGGTGACTTGAAGTTAGATTCAACAAACAAAGAAGGACGCTTCTTTGATCTTGAAGGCGAGTGGCAAAAAGGTGAGATACACATTTGCCGTTTTGACCTATAAAAATTGAATGGTGTAAACGCGAGGAAACATTAAATGGGTTTTTCATACACGTTAGGAAACGCAGACACTGCCCCAGACTGGTGTTGCAACGCAACAGGCTCTCCCCGATGGTCCGGAAAAAAAGAAAGCGAATTTGACAACGAGCTGGTAATGTCAATCATTGACTTTTGTCAGTCTGAAGCTCATCGCCGTGGATGGGGAGCTTGTGGAAATGACGAGATTGATTTAGAAAAGAGTAATATTTTCCATTCCAAATTCCTGTTCGGTATCCCCTTTCATGCATGGCGGATTAACTATATTCAGGGCGCATATAATTATGCCGAAGAGTATGGGGTTAAACTTGAACGATTTAACCTCGTGGGCGATATTCCCCTGGTAGAGAGTTCAGTTCGCGAACTCAAGCGACATTACGACTTGCCGGACCTTGAAGAGGGCGTCCCTGCTCTCAGAAGATGCACTACCCCGGATAAAGAAAAGTGGGCAAATTACATCGATCCCGACACTCATGACTGGGAAGAGTTTGAAGCAATGATTGCTGCAGAATTCGAAGGTGAAGAATACGACGATGAGGATATTGGATATGAGCCAGACAGCTATCGCCTTGTGATGGAGTCTAAAAACAGGACTGCCATTGTAAAAATTGAAATTGATGTCATGGCAGCTATAGCGGTCAGAAACCTGCAACTTGGCCACTCAGACAGTCGAGAGCTCCAATATATTCTGGGGTGCTCAGCGATGGAGGCCAATAATTATTACGACCTTTTATCAAGTCCATATAAGACGAAGCTGTTTAATGATGTTAAAACCAGTATCAGAGCGTTAAACGAGCCAGGATTTGAAGCTGAACTTCGGTTAGCTATTCGAAGAGAGCGCTTAATTGAGATTCAATACGAAAAAGCAACCTATGGCGATCAGGTAAACATTAACGCTCTTTAGTTGCTTTTCAAATGCGAGTGGCGTTGCCTGCTCTTAGTTAAATGTGAAGTGATAGTTTAATCCCGTAATGCATGCCATACCTAAAGCCAAACAGCTGCAAATACATTCAATTGCAACACAAAAAGTGAAGTGGGTTTATGCGCACTGCTATTGATTTTTATTCACAGAAAATTGAGGGTTTTGCTGATATGGGCTTTGAGCAACGTCGTATTGCTGCAACGGAGGCAGGCTTATCGGAAAAACACCATACAAAAACCACCTTGAAAGAGGTGTTCCGGGTAAAACCTGAAAAAGGAACTGTCTCAGGGTATGAATATAAAAACAGTTATGGCACCTGGGTTCAGTGCTTCACACTGAAACAGTGTATCCCCATGCGACCGCTTAATAAAAATCCGAGAACAGAGGCCCAGGTACTGGCCTCTCAACATCTGGCACATGGCGCAAAAGTAAAAAGCCGAAAAAACCAGGCAGCTCTGTTTGCCAGGGAAATCATTGAATCGGGCAATCTGGTGTCCATAGACACTGAAACGACGGACCTGTACGGCACGGTGGTCCAGGTTGCCCTGGTCGATGTTGTTACCTCTAACGTTTTGTATGAATCTCTCGTGCATACCGACCAAGAAATATCAAACGGAGCATACGAAGTTCATGGTATATCGCAGGACGATATCAAGGACGCTCCCACATTTGAATCGGTGAGTTGTGACATTGCAAACATTATGGAAGGCAGACGCTGGACAGCGTTCAACCTGGACTTTGACAAAACCTGTCTGGAAAACAGCAGGCACACCCCTGATGCGCCCTGTTACGGGTGGATCCAAAATGCCGATATATGCACGATGTACGATATTGCTGTTGAATACTTTGGTGCCACTAACCGGCATGGCAGTATCAGCCTGGCAGACTCTATGTATTTCAGTGGTCTTCCGTTTGAAGGTCGCGCCCACTCAGCCGTTGCCGATGCCATGGCTGTAACAAGATTAATTCAATACATTGCAGCTCAGGCAATAAGCTAACAACTAATACACCTTACAGTGGGGCAATAAATTCATGACTAGAACAAAATTTAGGGAAGAATGGATGACGTTGAAGCATGACGAAAATAATCATCTGGTCCACAAGTGCTATTTTCACCTCATTTCACCTGAGGAAGAGGAAAGACGAGCACATGAATATGCTGACGAATTGAGACAAGATCTGCAACCCGGCCATACAGTCTCTGTCGTTAAGAACCTCATACCACCTGAAGGCAGAATTAAATGTCTGGTCGGTGACTGTCGGAGAACACGGCGTTTTTCAAGGTAGTTGTCGCCTAAGCCGTTAAGCTGCTTCTTTTTTGCTCTCCGGATTAAGTTCCACAACA